>NZ_JBSFJV010000008.1:0-140305 GCF_053598235.1 Kitasatospora sp. NPDC001159 | reverse complement strand
GGCGAGGATGGCCGCCTCGCCCCGGTTGAGGATCGGGGTGCCGGTGTCGACGCCGAAGACGCCGACGTTGGTGTCCACCGGACTGTCCACGGTCCGGGACCGTTTACCGTCCGTCCGCCCGCACGCCGTAAGGTGGCCCCATCATGGCTTCGAAGACATTCGAGGAGCTCTTCGCCGAGCTCCAGCAGAAGGCCGCCACCGGCGACCCCTCGTCCTCCCGTACCGCGCAGCTCGTCCAGCAGGGCGTCCATGCGATCGGCAAGAAGGTCGTCGAGGAGGCCGCCGAGGTCTGGATGGCCGCCGAGTTCCAGTCGGACGAGCAGACAGCTGAGGAGATCTCGCAGCTCCTGTACCACCTTCAGGTGATGATGATCGCCCGCGGGCTGACGCTCGACGACGTCTACAAGTACCTCTAAAAACCCTCAAGCTCCCCGAGCACACCCCTCCCAACAGGTAAGGAAGCAACCTCCCATGCTGCGCATCGCCGTCCCCAACAAGGGTTCTCTCTCGGGTCCCGCGGCGGAGATGCTCCATGAGGCCGGCTACCGCCAGCGGAAGGACCCCAAGGAGCTCGTACTCGTCGACCCGAACAACGACGTCGAGTTCTTCTTCCTGCGCCCGCGCGACATCGCCGTCTACGTCGGCTCCGGCCGCCTCGACGTCGGCATCACCGGCCGCGACCTGCTGCTGGACTCGCACTCCAACGCGGAGGAGGTGCTCGCCCTCGGCTTCGCCGGGTCGACCTTCCGCTTCGCCCGCCCCGAGGGCGTGGACGTCGAGGACGTGAAGGGCCTGGAGGGCCTGCGGATCGCGACCTCCTACACCGGTCTGGTCGAGCAGCACCTGGCCGACCACGGCGTGAAGGCGACGGTCACCAAGCTGGACGGCGCGGTCGAGACCGCGGTGCAGCTGGGTGTCGCCGACGTCATCGCCGACGTGGTGGAGACCGGCACCAGCCTGCGCAACGCGGGCCTGGAGGTCTTCGGCGACCCGATCCTGATCTCGGACGCCGTGGTGATCCGCCCCAAGGGCGCGGGCGAGGACCCGCGGGTGGAGCAGTTCCTGCGCCGCCTGCAGGGCGTGCTGGTGGCCCGCCGCTACGTGCTGATGGACTACGACATCCGCGCCGAGAAGGTCAGCGCCGCCGTGGCGCTGACCCCGGGCCTGGAGTCGCCGACCGTCTCCCCGCTGCACACCGAGGGCTGGGTGGCCGTCCGCTCGATGGTGCTCCGCAAGGAGGCCCAGCAGATCATGGACGACCTGTGGGGCATCGGCGCCCGGGCCATCCTGGTCACCAACATCCACGCCTGCCGCCTCTGACCTGCCCGAACGGGCCGCCCGGAAGGCGGGCCCCGGCGACCTGCCCGTCAGGCCACGAGTAAAGAACGGTTCAATAGGGGCGGGGACGCCGACCAGCGTCCCCGCCCTTCGCCGTCGGCACACCGCGTGCCGCACGCCGCCACCAGAACCACCGGAGACCCCACGTGTCCACGCCGCCCGTCCAGTTCCCCGTCACCTGGGCGCCCCGCCGTACCCGCGCGGTCCTGCTGCCGGTCTGCGCCCTGCTGGTGGTGCTGTTCGCCGTGCTGGCCCTGCTGCTCCCGGCGAACTGGCAGCTCAACGACCGGATCATGATGATCGTCAGCGGTGTGCTGTTCGCCTGCGTGGGCCTGATGCTGGCCCGCCCCCGGGTGACCGCGGACGCGGAGGGCGTGACGGTGGTCAACTTCGTCCGCAGCCGCCGGCTCGCCTGGGCCGAGATCGTCCGGATCAACTTCCGCCAGGGCGACCCGTGGGCCACCCTCGACCTCTCCGACGGCACCTCGCTCGCCGCGGTGGGCATCCAGTCCGGCGTCGGCAAGGCCCAGGCGATCGCGGACGCCCGCGCGCTGCGCGACCTGGTCGAGCACCACGCCCAGGTCTGAACCGGACCGCGACCCGGGCTGGACCGCGACCCGGGCCGGGCGGCACGAGGACCTGCGATTCCGCGGCCCAACGGGTCCCGAACACGCCTCCTACCGTCGCCCCGGTATGGTCTACGCTGGTAAAAGCAGGGCAAAACTTCAGTCCTGCCCGCAGGTTATCCGACAAGAGCCCGACCTGACTCGAACCGACCTGAGGAGTGACACTTCCCCTCGATGGACGATCCGTCCAGTAGTACCTGCGCCGCCTCGCTTCCGACGGCCGGAAGGCAGGCGGCACTGTGATCACCGCCTGGCTGCTGTTGTTCGCAGCCTTCCTCCTGATCCTCGCCAACGGCCTCTTCGTGGCCGCCGAGTTCGCCTTCGTGACCGCCGACCGCGGCGCGGTGGAACGTTCCGCAGAGGCCGGAGACGCCAGGTCCGGCCGGGTCGCCAGGGCCCTGCGGCACCTCTCCTTCGAACTCTCCGGCGCCCAGCTGGGCATCACCGTCACCTCGCTGGTGGTCGGCATGCTCGCCGAGCCTGCGCTGTCGACCCTGCTGCGGCCCGTGATGTCGGGCGTCGGCGTGCCCGACTCGGTCGCCCGTGGCGCCGCCGTGGTGATCGGCATGGTGCTGGCCACCGTCGTGCAGATGGTGATCGGCGAGCTGGTCCCGAAGAACTGGGCGATCGCCCGCCCGCTCCAGGTGGCCCGCTCGGTCGCCGCCCCGCACATGGCCTTCTCCTTCGCCTGCCGCCCGCTGATCAGCTTCCTGAACGGCACCGCCGACAAGACGGTCCGGGCCTTCGGCATCGAGCCGCAGGAGGAGCTGGACCACGCCCGGACCCCGGCCGAGCTGGTCTCGCTGGCCCGCCACTCGGCCGAGGCCGGCGCGATAGACGAGGAGTCGGCGACCCTGTTCGTCCGCACCCTCGGCCTCGGCGAGCTGACCGCCGAGTCCGTGATGACCCCGCGAGTCGACGTCTCCGCCCTCCAGCGCGACGCCACCGCGTCCGACGTCATCAACCTGACCCGGGCCACCGGCCTGTCCCGCTTCCCGGTCTACGCAGACAGCCTGGACGAGGTCACCGGCATCGTGACGCTCAAGGACGCCCTCGCCGTCCCGGCCGCCCGGCGCGGTCTGGTGAAGGTCGGCGAGCTGGCCTCGCCGCCGCTGCTGGTGCCCGAGACCCTGCCCGCCGAGCGGCTGCTCGACCAACTGCGCCGCCTCCAGCCGATGGCCATCGTGGTCGACGAGTACGGCGGTACCGCCGGCGTCGTCACCGTCGAGGACATCGTCGAGGAGATCGTCGGCGAGGTGCAGGACGAGCACGACCCGGCCGACCGCCCCGAGCTGCTCCCGCTGCCGGCCGTCAACGGCCTGCCCGCCTGGGAGGCCGACGGTCGCGCCCGGCTCGACCAGCTGGAGGCCATCGGCCTGAACGCCCCGGACGGCCCGTACGAGACCCTGGCCGGCCTGGTGGCCGACCTGCTCGGCAAGCTTCCCGACGTGGGCGAGCAGGCCGGACTGCCCGGCTGGCGGTTCACCGTGACCGGCGTCGACCGGCACCGCACCAGTCAGGTCCGGGTGGAGCGAATCTCCGCGCCCGCGCTGTTCGGCGAGGACGAGGAGGGCGCCCGATGATCGTGCTGCAACTGGGCCTCGCCCTCCTGCTGCTGCTCGGCAACGCGTTCTTCGTCGGCGCCGAGTTCGCCGTCGTCTCGGTGCGCCGCAGCCAGATCGAGCCGCTCGCACAGGCCGGGCACAAGCGCGCCCGCACCGTGCTGCACGCACTGTCCAACATCTCCGCGATGCTGGCCGCCGCCCAGCTCGGCATCACCGTCTGCTCGCTGGGCCTCGGCGCGCTCGCCGAGCCGACCATCGCCGCGCTGCTGGAGGGCCCGTTCCACGCGATCGGCGTCCCGGCTGGCCTGATGCACCTGCTCTCGTACGGGATCTCGCTCGCCCTCGTGGTCTTCCTCCACATGGTGATGGGCGAGATGGTGCCGAAGAACATGGCCATGGCCGGCCCGGAGAAGGCCGCGCTCTGGCTCGGCCCGCCGCTGGACCGGCTGGCCCGCTGGCTTGCCCCGGTGATCTGGCTGCTGAACGCCTTCGCCAACGGCGTGCTGAAGCTGTTCCGGGTCGAGGCCAAGGACGAGGTCGAGTCGGTCTTCACCACCGAGCAGCTGATGTACCTGCTGGTCGACTCCCGGGACGCCGGCCTGCTCGACGAGGAGCGCCAGGAGCGTCTGGAGGACGCCCTGGAGATGGGCCGCCGCCCGGTCACCGACGTGCTGTTGCGGCCCGAGGAACTGGTCACCGTGGACCCGAAGGTGACCGCCGCCGAGGTCGAGGAGCTCTCCCTGCGCACCGGTTTCTCGCGCTTCCCGGTCACCGACGGCGACCCGGCCGGCCGCGGCTACCTCGGTTACCTCCACCTCAAGGACGTCCTCGACGTGGAGAACCCGTCGGCGCCCGTCCCGGCCCGGCTGTGGCGGCCGATCACGGTGCTGCGCGGCGGCCTCCCGCTGGACGACGCCCTCGGCGCGATGCGTCGGGCCGCCTGCCACCTGGCCGCGGTGCGGGACCAGGACGGCCGCACGGTGGGCGTGGTGATGCTGGAGGACGTGCTGGAGGAGCTGGTCGGCGAGATGCACGACCCCGACCACCGCACCACCGCGTAGCACACCCCGTTCGGGGCACCTCCGGTCAGTACACCTCCGTTCGCTGACGGCGTGTCCGCCCGTGGCGATTCCGCCCAGAGCGTTCAGCGGTTCCCATGCCGGCCACTCTCGGAGCAGGGTGGTCGGCATGAGACTTCTCCTGCTGGGTGGAACGAAGTTCGTCGGACGCGCCATCGCCGAGGAGGCCCTGGCCCGCGGATGGGAGGTGACGGCCCTCAACCGCGGCACGCAGCCCGCGCCCGAGGGCGTGCGGGTGCTGGTGGGCGACCGTACGGCCGAGGACGGCCTCGCGGCGCTCGCCACGGGGGAGTGGGACGCGGTGGTGGACACCTGGTCCTGGGCCCCGGCGGCGGTGCGCGACAGCGCCCGGCAGCTGTTCGGCCGGGTCGGCCACTACGCGTACGTCTCCAGCCGGTCGGTGTACGACTATCCGCTGCGCGCCGGGGCGGACGAGACGGCGCCGGTGGTCCCCTCCTCCCCGGACCTGACCGGTGAGGTGGCCTACGCCGAGGCCAAGCGCGGCGCCGAACTGGCCCTGGAAGCGGAGTACGGCGGGCGCGCCCTGCTGGTCCGCGCCGGGCTGATCCTCGGCCCGTACGAGAACATCGGCCGACTGCCCTGGTGGCTCAACCGGATCGCCCGCGGCGGCCCGGTGCTCGCCCCCGGCCCGCGCGACATGGCGCTGCAGTACATCGACGGCCGTGACCTCGCGATCTGGACCCTGGACGCGGTCGCGGCCCGCCTGGCCGGCCCGTACAACGTGGTCAGCCCGGCCGGCCACGCCACCATGGGCGGGCTGCTGGCGGCCTGCGTCTCGGCCACCGGTGCGGACGCCGAGCTGCGCTGGACTGACCCGGAGCGGATCATCGCGGCGGGTGTCGAGCCGTGGACCGAGCTGCCGATCTGGCTGGCGCCGGGCGACCTGTACGACTTCCTGCACGGCGCCTCGGTCGCCCGCGCGGTCGCCGCCGGGCTGCGCTGCCGCCCGGTCACCGAGACGGTCGCGGACACCTGGGCCTGGCTGCGGTCCATCGGCGGCGACGCCCCGCAGCGCGCCGACCGGCCGAACGTCGGGCTCGACCCCGAGCGCGAGGCGAGGCTGCTGCAGGGGTGAGGGGCCGCGGGGAGCTGTTCGGGGCCTGTCTTTCGGGTTTCGGCGGACCCGGCAAGGACCTGAGAGACAGGCCCCCTAGCCCCGGCCGTCGATCAGCTCCCCGTAGGCCTGCACCAGGTCCGGCAGCCGCAGCGTAGCCAGGTCCTCCCGGCCTGGCGGCTCGCGCAGCAGCGACAGCCGCAGGTCCCGGTAGGCGCAGGACTTCTCGTACAGGGTGCGGATGAACCGGCCGTTGCCCAGCTCGTCGATCCAGTCCTCGCGCACCACGTGGGCGCAGATGCTGGACAGCTCCTCGGCGGCGTCCTCGTCCCAGCCGTCGCCGTCCCGGCCGGCCAGCGCCGCGCCGATGGCGGTCAGCTCGTTGGGGCGGTAGCTCGGGAAGTCGACCCGGGTGGTGAACCGGGAGTTGAGGCCGGGGTTGGTGGCGAGCAGCCGGTTCATCCCCTCGGGGTAGCCGGCCAGGATCACCACCAGCCGGTCCCGGTTGTCCTCGGCCCGCTTCAGCAGCACCTGGAGCGCCTCGTCGCCGTACGCGTCGCCCTTGGTGTAGCCGGAGTTGGAGAGGCTGTACGCCTCGTCGATGAACAGCACGCCGTCCAGCGCGGAGTCGATCAGGTCGTTCGCCTTGACGGCCGTCTGGCCGAGGAACTCGCCTACGAGGTCGGCTCTTTGCGCCTCCACCAGGTGGTCGCCGGAGAGCAGGCCGAGGGCGTGGAAGACCCGGCCGAGGATCCGGGCCACGGTGGTCTTTCCGGTGCCGGAGGGGCCGGAGAAGACGAAGTGCCGCTTCGGCGGCTGGACCGGCAGGCCCTGCTCGGCGCGCAGCCGGCTCATTCTCAACTGGGCCGAGAGCGCCCGCACTTGGCGTTTGACCGGCTCAAGGCCAACCATCAGCGAGAGTTCGGCCAGTGCGGCGTCCAACTCCCGTTCGTCGCCCTCCGGCTGGGCGCATGCTGGGGCGGGCGCGAGGCGGGGCTGTGCCTCGCCGCGGACCGGCAGTGGCACGGGTGCGGCGGGGCCGGCCGGGGAGCCCGAACCGGACCGCGCCCCGGCCGCCTGCGGCGCCCCGTCGGCCGTCGGCCCGCTCGGAGTGCCGTCCGACACGCCGTCCACCAGGCTCGCGTCCAACGAGGGCCCGCCTCCCGGTGCGGCGGCCCCCGTCCCGAACTCCTCGCCGTAGAGCGGCCCTTCGACGTACCCGGTGTCGTCCTGGTACCCCGGGTCGCCGCCCGCCCCGGCGGTCTCCAGCCCGCCCGAGCGCCCGCCCGTTAGCAGCCCGTCCGCGAGCGCGTCCTCCGCCGCGATCGCCGCCAGCCGGGCCGCGGTGTCCATGAAGGCCGGATCCGCCCGGTGCACCGCCCGGTACAGCGGCAGCGCCGCCGCGCTGCGCCCGGCTCCCTCGTACGCCCGGGCCAGCCAGTAGCGCAGCTCCTTGCGCTGCGGCTGCTCGGAGCGGCAGCGCGCCAGCGAGGCGGCCAACGGGGCCTGCGCCTGGGCGCACATGTCCAGCCGCACCCGCGCCATCCCGGTGAACAGCCCGGCCTCGATGCCCAGCAGCGGGTCGTCCAGCAGGTGGTCGGTGTCCCGGATCAACTGCTCCCAGTCCTTGAGCAGGTAGGACCGGCAGGCGTACAGGAACTGGGCGGACGGGTCCTCGCTGGGCGCCGGGCACTGCTCCAGCGCCCGGTCCAGCTCGGCCAGGTGGCGGCCGTCCAGCCAGTGCGAGGCGTGCGCCAGCGCGAGGTCGCGGGCGTCCTCCAGGACGGGCTGCACCCACCAGCCCAGCCAGTACCAGGAGCTGAGCGGGCGCCGGTGCAGCCGCCGCTGTTCGCCGAAGCGCTTCTGATGGCGGTACATGGCCAGCAGCGCCGCCGAGGTGTCGCTGCGCAGCGCGTGCAGGCCGAGCCAGGCGTCGGCCATGCCGGGGTCCAGTCGGACGGCGGCCCGGAACTCCTCCTCGGCCCGGGCGTAGGCACCGGCCGTGTAGGCGTCCATGGCGCGCAGCCAGGCGCGGTCGGCGAGCCGGTCCGGGCCGCCCGCCGTGCTGTCGGAACTGTCCACCGTCGTCACTCACGCCCCCCGCGGTGTGGCCCGGGGCTCGGCCGGCGGTTCGCCTGAGCGCGGCCGGGCCGGTGGTCGGTAGCCCCCGGGGCGCATATGCGCCTGCCAGGAATCGTACCGGCGCAGGGCTGATCCGGAAGGGTGCCGCACAGGGTCAAATGCGATCGCGCACGCGGTCGTTGAGCGGTCGGATGGCTGAAACACCGAGGTGTGCCGACGGCGGGACGCGCTGCGGGAGGGGACCGGACGGCGCCCCCGGCTCACGGGGGAACAAGCCGGGGGCGCCGGGTCCGAGGCGGCCGGAACGCTGCGTTCCGGCGGCTGAGGAGAACCTAGATCCTGGTGATGTCGCAGGTCAAGGGCTTGTTGAAGGTTCACCGACGGTGCCCGGGAGGATCCGCCCGGTCACCCCGTCCACGCGCGTGGCGGCGTACGGGCGGCTCGGGTCGGCGGCGAAGTGCGCCGCCTCCGCGCGCGCCCAGCCCGCCCAGAACTCAGCCAGTTCCGGACCGTCCCGCTCCTCGCCCCGCCGACGGGCCGCGACGGCGTCCAGTTCCATCCAGATCACCCGGGCCAGCCGGGGCCGCACCTCCCGGCGCCCGGCACCGACCCCCTCCACCAGCACCACCGGGGCGGCCGGCACCGCGGCGGTGGTCGCGAAGCGGCGCAGCGTCCAGTCGTACACCCGGTACGCGGCGTCCCGGCCGGCCGCCAGCGGCTCCAGCACCTGCTCGTGCAGCCGCCCGGTCCACTCGAAGGGCTCGGTGTGGGTGGCCAGGTCGTCGAGGTGGACCACCGGAGCCCCGTCGAGCGCCACCGCCAGCAGCCCCGCGAAGGTGGTCTTGCCGGAGCCCGCGTGCCCGTCCACCGCGACCAGCCGCACCGGCCCGCAGGACGGCGGCAGCGCCCGCAACTCGGCGGCGAGCGAGATCAGTGCGTCGCCGGTCGCGGGCGGACGACGGGAGGGGAGGGTTCCGA
Organism: Kitasatospora sp. NPDC001159; assembly: GCF_053598235.1. Lineage (NCBI taxonomy): Bacteria > Bacillati > Actinomycetota > Actinomycetes > Kitasatosporales > Streptomycetaceae > Kitasatospora > Kitasatospora sp. NPDC001159. The sequence continues at coordinate 131,562 of NZ_JBSFJV010000008.1, read as the reverse complement.
AAACAGCCACAACGTCAACCCTACGGTGCCGTAGCCCACCACTGCGGACAGTTCATCTGTGCTGGTCGTGACGGCGGCGCGGGTTTCGGGCATACTCGCTTCGCCACGCCTGTGAACGGCCGTTCACCGAAACCCGGTGCCGGTCGGGCCGACCTGCCACACCCGCGCCGGACCAGCCGACACCCTCGGTCCGGCGCCCGATCGAGGAGGCGACCGCCGCCATGACCCCGTCCCCCGTGAAAGCCGTGGAGCGCCAGCTGCCGAGCGAGGAGGCCCGCGAGCTGCTGAGCCTCACCCGGGACCTGGTCCAGCGCGAACTTCAGCCGCGTGCGGCGGAGGACGAGGCCGCCGACCGCTTCCCCCGGGAGGTCTTCCGCACCCTCGGCGAGGCCGGCCTGCTGTCCCTCCCGTACGACGAGAAGTACGGCGGCGGCGAGCAGCCCTACGAGGTGTACCTGCAGGTGCTGGAGGAGCTCGCGGCCGGCTGGCTGGCCGTCGGCCTCGGCGTCAGCGTGCATACCCTGTCCTGCCACGCGCTGGCCACCTTCGGCACCGACGAGCAGCGCGACAAGTGGCTGCCCGGCATGCTCTCCGGTGAGCAACTCGGCGCCTACTGCCTCTCCGAGCCGCAGTCCGGCTCGGACGCGGCCGCCCTGCGCACCCGCGCCGACCTGGACGGCGACGAGTACGTCGTCAACGGCACCAAGGCGTGGATCACCCACGGCGGACAGGCCGACTTCTACAGCGCCCTGGTGCGCACCGGCGTCGACGGCCCCAAGGGCATAAGCTGCCTGCTCGTCCCCAGTACCCAGCAGGGCCTGTCGGCCGCGCCGCCGGAGCACAAGATGGGCATGCGCTCCTCGCCGACCGCCCAGCTGCACTTCGACGGCGCCCGGGTCTCCCGCGACCGGCTGATCGGCGAGGAGGGCCAGGGCTTCCAGATCGCGCTCGCCGCGCTGGACTCCGGCCGCCTCGGCATCGCCGCCTGCGCGATAGGCGTCGCCCAGGCCGCGCTCGACCTCGCGGTGGACTACGCCCGCACCCGGCGCCAGTTCGGCCGTCCGATCGCCGAATTCCAGGGTCTGTCCTTCATGCTCGCCGACATGGCCACCCAGATCGAGGCCGGCCGCTCGCTCTACCTGGCCGCCGCGCGGCTGCGGGACGCGGGCCGGCCGTTCTCCAAGGAGGCGGCGATGGCCAAGCTGTTCTGCACCGACACCGTGATGCGGGTGACCACCGACGCCGTTCAGGTGCTCGGCGGCTACGGCTACACCCAGGACTTCCCGGCCGAGCGCTTCATGCGCGAGGCCAAGGTGCTGCAGATCGTTGAGGGCACCAACCAGATCCAGCGACTGGTGATCGGCCGGCACCTCACGAAGGGCTGACAGGCCTTCCCCGATACGGCCTCCGGCCGTCACTCCAGGGTGCGGAGTGACGGCCGGAGGCACTTCCGATGGGGCGTCAACTCGCCTGCGGCGGTCAGCGTCGGACCAGCCGCCGGCGCTGCTCCGGGATGACCGGCTTGACCGGGGCGGCCTGCCGCTCGGCCTGAGCCGGGACGGCCGCGGCCCGCGCCGGGCGGTGCACCAACGCGTGCGAGAACGGCTGGGTGCGCCAGTCGAGTCCGCTCGGGAGCTTGAACAGCGCGTCGAACCCGGCCGGCCGGGAGTCCTCCGGGGCCTCCACCTCCGCCAGGTCGTCGGTCAGCGTGCCCGAACCCGGGCAGATCGCGGGGGCGAAGGGGTCCCAGGCGGTGGGCAGCAGGGCGTGCTGCGGGAGCCGCTCCTCATCCGCCACCAGGGCGATCGGACGGCGGCACTCGGGGCAGTGGACCCGGAAGATCTCCCAGGCCTCGGCGTCGGGGTCGCTGCCCGGCGCGTGGTCGACCGCGAGGTCTTCGCGGCCGGTCATATCGTCGGTCTCGTCGGCGCCCAGCACGCGCTGGTCAGTAGCAGGCATGAGGATCCCCCTAGGATCGGGCCCGGCGTGGTCGCCCAGGGCCACAACCAGCACTTCCCTGTGATTCGGGCTCATAATCCTGCGGTGTTGTGCACCGTGATGCACCGGGTGTGTCCTTGGCCACACCGCTCGCCACATTCACCCGGCACTTGCCCGTATGACACCTGCACTCCCTCCAGTGATCGCCCGCTCGCCTCCGTGCGCTCTTGACCCGGCGCCGACGTTCGCCCTCCTTATCCCGCCCTCGGGCAGGAGGGGCCCACCCTCCGGCGCTCGCTCGTCGCTCGCCGCTCTCGGCGCTGGCGCACCCTTCGGCTCGGGGCGGTGCACCACCGTGTGAGTCCCCTGCGCGCCCGAGCGGGTAGGTTTGCGCACTGTGGAGGATCTCGACCAACGCATCGTCCAGCTGCTCCTTGAGGACGGCCGGATGAGCTACACGGACCTGGGCAAGGCCACCGGCCTGTCCACCTCGGCGGTGCACCAGCGAGTGCGCCGCCTCGAACAGCGCGGGGTGATCCGTGGCTACACCGCGATCATCGACCCCGACGCCGTCGACCTGGCGCTGACCGCGTTCATTTCGGTCAAGCCCTTCGACCCCAGCGCGCCCGACGACACCCCGGAGAGACTGGCCGGCCTGCCCGAGATCGAGGCCTGCCACAGCGTCGCCGGCGACGAGAACTACATCCTCAAGGTGCGCGTCGGCGCCCCCGGCGACCTGGAGGACCTGCTCGCCCGCATCCGCAGCGCCGCTGGCGTCTCCACCCGCACCACCGTCGTGCTCTCCACCCCGTACGAGGCCCGACCCCCGAAGCTCTGAAGGCCAGGCCGAACTTCTCGGAGCAAAAGCAAGGTGCAGACTTAGCGGCATGACCGAACGCACCCCCCGGACCGTCCTGCTGCGCGGCGGCGCCGTCTACAGCCCCGCCGACCCCTTCGCCACCGCGATGCTCGTGGAGGGCGAGCACATCGCCTGGGTCGGCAGCGACGGCGCCGCCGAGGCGTACGCCGCCACCGCCGACGAGATCGTCGAGCTGGACGGCGCCCTGGTCACCCCCGCCTTCGTGGACGCCCACGTCCACGCCACCTCCACCGGCCTGGCGCTCACCGGCCTCGACCTCACCGGCAGCCCCTCGCTGGCCGCCACCCTGGCCGCCGTCACCGCCTTCGTCGAGGCCCGGCCCGAGTCCGGCGGGGTGCTGATCGGCCACGGCTGGGACGAGAGCGGCTGGCCCGAGGGCCGCCCGCCCACGCTCGCCGAACTCGACGCCGCCGCCCGCGGCGCCGCGCTCTACCTCTCCCGCACCGACGTGCACTCCGCGCTCGCCACCACCGCGCTGCGCACCCTCACCGAGGGCCTCACCGAGCGGCCCGGCTTCGACGCCGAGGGCCCGCTCACCAAGGACGCCCACCACGCCGTCCGGCAGACCGCGCTCGTCCACCTCACCCCCGAGCAGCGCCGCCGCGCCCAGCGCGCCACCCTCGCCCGCGCCGCCGAACTCGGCATCGGAGCCCTGCACGAGTGCGCTGGCCCGGAGATCTCCTCGGAGGCCGACCTGGCCGCCTTGCTGGAGCTGGCCGCCGACGGCGATGGCCCCGAAGTCTTCGGCTACTGGGGCGAGTTGGGTGGAGTCGAGACGGCGCGCAGGATCGGCGCGGTGGGCGCCGGCGGCGACCTCTTCGTGGACGGCGCGCTCGGCTCGCGCACCGCCTGCCTGCACACCCCGTACGCCGACGCCGAGCACACCGGCACCGCCTACCTGACCGCCGAGCAGGTCGCCGACCATGTCGTCGCCTGCACCGAGGCCGGGCTGCAGGCCGGCTTCCACGCCATCGGCGACGCCGCCGTGGCAGCGGTCGTCGAGGGCGTCCGCGCGGCGGGCGAGCGGGTCGGCGCTGGCCGGGTCAAGGCCCTGCGCCACCGCGTCGAGCACGCCGAGGCGCTGGACGACAAGGCCGTCGCCGCCTTCGCCGAACTCGGTCTCACCGCCTCCGTCCAGCCCGCCTTCGACGCCGCCTGGGGCGGCCCGGACGGCATGTACGTGCAGCGCCTCGGTGCCGAGCGGGCCGCCGCCCTCAACCCCTTCGCCGCCCTGCTGCGGGCCGGCGTCCCGCTGGCCTTCGGCTCGGACGCCCCGGTCACCCCGCTCGACCCCTGGGGCACCGTCCGCGCGGCCGCCTTCCACCAGACCCTGGAGCACCGGATCTCCGTCCGCGCCGCCTTCACCGCCCACACCCGCGGCGGCTGGCGTGCGATCGGCCGCGACCAGGACGGCGTGCTGGTCCCCGGCGCGGTCGCCAGCTACGCGATCTGGGCCGCCGAGGAACTGGTCGTCCAGGCCCCCGACGCCCGGGTGGCCGGCTGGTCCACCGACCCGCGCTCCGGCACCCCCGGCCTGCCCGACCTCACCCCGGGCCGCGAGCTGCCCGCCTGCCTGCGCACCGTGGTCCGCGGCCGCACCGTGCACCGGCGCTGGGTGCACTGACCCGTGAGGTCCGCCGGACCGGCCCTGAACCGGATGCACCGCTTGATTCGGATGAGGGGTCGGGCCGTCGCGTCCTAGGTTGATCACCATGACGACCGAACCGCTGGTGCCCGCCGACTTCACCGTCCCGCGCGAGCTGCTCGCCCCGGAGTTCCGCCTGGAGCCGCTGGGCGAGCGGCACAACGCCTCCGACCACGCCGCGTGGACCGGCAGCATCGACCACATCCGCGCCACCCCAGGCTGGGCCGGCCGCGACTGGCCGCCCGCCGACGGGATGCCCCCGGAGCGGAACCTTGCTGACCTGTGCCGCCACGCCGCCGACTTCGAGGCCCGCACCGGCTTCACCTACACCGTCCTGGAACCGGACCGGGACGAGGTGATCGGCTGTGTCTACATCTACCCGGACCGCGAGGACCCGTCCGCGGTATCGGTCAGCTCCTGGGTCCGAGCCGACCGTGCCGCGCTGGACGCCCCGCTGTACCGGGCCGTCTCCGCCTGGCTCGTCGAGCACTGGCCGCTGGGCGAGGTCCGCTACGCCGAGCGCTGACCCGAGCGCCGGCCGGGGCGCGGCAGGCGGGCGAGGGGTGGCCGGGCGAGGGCGGGCCCTACCACCCTGACCTCACGCCGCACTGACGTTCCGGGGTACCGTCTTCGGACAGCGTCCGAACAGCAAGCCCCAGGAAGATGGTGCGCCGGTGACCATGCCCGTCACCCAGGAGCGGTCCGGGACCGCTCCCGAGCCGCAGGACCCGGCCCCCACGCCCGGCCGTGCCGCCCGCGCCCTCGCCAAGGTCCGCGCCGGGCTGCCCCGGACCGGCCTCGCCGCCCTGGCCGGCCTGCTGCTCGCGCTCGCCTTCCCGCCCTACGACCTCTGGCCGCTGTCCCTGCTCGGCGTCGCCGCGTTCTCGCTACTCACCCGCGGCCGCACCTTCCGCCAGGGCCTGTGGACGGGCTTCGCCTTCGGCGTGCCGTTCTTCCTGATGCTGCTCAGCTGGCTGCGGGTGGTCGGCTGGGACGCCACGATCGGCCTGTCCATCGTGGAGGCACTGTTCCTGGCCCTGCTCGGCGGCGCGCTGGCGCTCACCTCCCGGCTGCCCGGCTGGCCGCTCTGGGGAGCCTGCCTGTGGATCACGCAGGAGTGGGCGCGCGACCGGCTGCCGCTCGGCGGCTTCCCCTGGGGCCGGCTCGCCTTCGCCAACACCGCCACCCCGTACACCCCGCTGGCCGCGCTCGGTGGCGCGCCGCTGGTGACCTTCGCCGTCGCACTCTCCGGCACCCTGCTGGTCTGGGCCGCGCTGCGCCTGCGCGGGCCGCGAAAGGCCCCGCAGGCGGCCGCGCTGGCGGCGCTCGGCGCGGTCGCCGCGCTGCTGGCCGGCTACGTCGTCCCGGTGCCCACCGCCGCGGACGACACCGTCAAGGTTGCCATCGTCCAGGGCAACGTGCCCAACCCGGGCATGGACTTCCTGGGCCGCCCGATGATGGTCCTGAACAACCACGCCTCGGCCACCGAACGCCTCGCCGCCGACATCCAGGCGGGCAGGGTCGCGCGCCCCGACGTCGTGATCTGGCCGGAGAACTCCTCCGACCTGGACCCGTTCAGCGACCCGCTGGCCCGCCAGCGCATCGATGAGGCGGTCAGGGCCGTCGGCGTGCCCACCCTGGTCGGCACCCTGGTGGACGGCCCGGACGCACAGCACGTCCAGAACGAGGGCATCGTCTGGGACCCGCAGACCGGCCCGGGCGCCTCCTACACCAAGCAGCACCCCGTCCCGTTCGGCGAGTACGTGCCCTTCCGCGCCCAGCTGATGAAGGTGATCACCCGCCTCCAGCGGGTCGCCCGGGACTTCTGGCCCGGCGACCACAACGGCGTCATGCAGCTCGGCCCGGCGAAGATCGGCGACGTGATCTGCTTCGAGGTGGCCTACGACGAGATCGTCCGGGACACCGTGGACAGCGGCGCCCGCGTCCTGGTGGTGCAGACCAACAACGCGACCTACGCCAAGACCGGCCAGCCCGAGCAGCAGCTCGCGATGAGCCGGCTGCGCGCGGTCGAGCACGGCCGGGCCGTCCTGATCGCCGCCACCAGCGGCATCAGCGCGGTGATCGCCCCGGACGGCACGGTCGAGCAGCGTACCCAGGAGCTGACCCCGGCGGAGCTGTCCGCGACCGTCCCGCTGCGCGACGGCACCACGGTGGCCGACCGGGTCGGCGCCGCCCCGGAGTGGACGCTGGCGATCGGGGGCCTGCTGGCCTGCGGCGCCGCGGTGCTGGTCGGCCGTCGCAAGAAGACCGCCGCCGGAACACCGGCCGCCGGGGAATCGTTGGAACGGGTGATGCCGTAGCCGACCCGGACATCCCGTGCGGCGCGCAGAGCACCGCTTGGAGTGGATTCGTACCGTGACCCAGCAAGCTACCCCCGCCCGTCCGGTCCCGCGCAGCAGGCTCCGCCGGGTGCTGCCGCTGCTGATCACCGCCTGGCTGGTGCTGGAGATCTGGCTGCTGGTCCAGGTGGGCTCGTGGCTGGGCGGCGGCACCGTCCTGCTCCTGCTCATCGCCGGCGCGGTGATCGGCGGCTCGCTGATCAAGCGGGCCGGGCTGAAGGCGCTGTCGGCGGCCGTCGAACAGAGCAAGAACCCGCAGTCCCAGCAGCCGCAGACCGGCACCAGCATGACCGTGCTGGCCGGGCTGCTGCTGATCATCCCTGGCTGCCTGTCGGACCTGACCGCCCTGACGCTGCTGTTCCCGCCCACCCGGGCGCTCTGGCGGGCCGCCGGGCGCCGGTTCGCGAACCACGCGCTGCGCAGCACCTCCGCCGTCGGCGCCGACCCGTTCGCGGACGCGATGCGGCTGCAGGAGCAGATTCGCATCCACCGCCCGGACGGCAAGGTGATCCAGGGCGAGGTGGTCGAGCCGGACGCCGGCCCGCGCGGCCCACAGGGCCCGGACACCACCTACCGTCCGCCGATCACCGGCTGACCCGGCTGACCCGTTCGGGGGCTGCCCGGCCGGGCAGCCCCCGAGCCGTCACTCAGCTCCGGACGGCGCGAGCGCCCCGGGCAACGCGAAAGGGACCCTGGTGACCAGGGTCCCTTTTCGCGTCCTCCCGCCCAGCGGCGGGAGCGAGGTGTGTCAGGCGCTCTTACGGGTGTCCCGCGGGTGCACCGCGAGGTTCATCCCGCCGGAGCGGAGCACGGCCAGCCGTTCGGCCAGCACCTCCTCCAGCTCCTCGCGCGTCCGGCGCTCCATCAGCATGTCCCAATGGGTGCGCGTGGGCTTGACCTTCTTCTCCTCCGGCTCGTCACCGTCGAGAAGTGCTGCCTCCTGGCCGCAGAAGCGGCATTCCCAGGTCGGGGGGATCTCCGCCTCGACCGAGAAAGGAACCTCGAATCGGTGTCCGTTCTGACATGCGTACTCGACGGTCTGGCGGGGAGCCAGATCGATACCACGGTCGGTCTCGTAGCTAGTGGCCCCGAGTCGCGTGCCGCGGAGAGCTCGCTCGCTCATGAATCGTGCCTCCCGGGCTTATGGCCCACAGGACTAGTGGTCGCTGTTCTTCGTCGTTCGGTCAACGCTCGGCTTCCGACGAAGATTCCCGTCCCGGGACATGCGTCGTCTGTCGTGCCGCCCCTGTTTGTACCCACCAGCGCCCGATTTGTCACATCTGGCCGGTGATATCACCCCGAGTGTCACCTATTTCACATCTGGTGATTGGTCGGGCTTTCCGTGTCGAGCCTACCGGGACGGGATTCGACGGCCGTCGCCGACCCCGCCCCGGGCGGTCAGGAGATCGGTCGGGAACGGATCATCGGCTCGGTCTTGCCGAGGTCGACCGGGTGGGCCGGCGGTGCCCCGTCGGTGTGGACCGTCGGCGCGCGCTCCGGGCGGGGCGGGGTGGCGGGGGAGGCCTCGGTCCGGCTGTCGCGGTGCGGCAGCAGGGCGATCACCGCGTCCCGCAACTGCGGCGGGGCCTCCTCGTCCAGGGGGTCGACGGTGGCGGGCACCTGGAGCCGGACCGGGGTGCCGTTGCCGATCCGGGCGTAGCCGCGGCCGATCGGGGCATGGGCGGCGGGCAGGATGTCCAGCGGCGCGCCGAGCGCGGCGTGGCACTCCTCGGGCCCGGCCGGGCCGAGCAGTACCCGGGCCCGGGTGGTGGCGCGGACGGTCGGGGTGATCCGGTCCCGGGCCTCCAGGTCGTCGGCGATCACCACGGTGACCCGGGCGGCCCGACCGTGCCGCAGCGGCAGCTCCAGCAGGTCCTGCGGGTCGGGGCGGCCCCCGGCGTGGGCGAGCTCGCTCAGCTCGGTCGGGTGGTCCAGCAGCAGCCACAGCGGCCGGGTGGCGTCCTCGGGCGGGGCGGTGCCGGTGTGCCGGGCGGCGTTCAGCGCGGCCAGCCGGCGGTCGGTCTCCTGGGTGGCCCACTCCAGCGCGGCCAGGGCTCCGTGCAGGCTGGTCTCCACCGTGTGCACCCCGGGCCGGTTCACCAGGCAGGCGTGCTCTCCGGTGCCGGCGCCGTCGATCACCACCAGGTCGGCGTACGGGAGGGCCTGGAGCGCCACCGAGCGGAGCAGGCTGGAGGTGCCGTGGCCGGTGACCCCGAGGGCCAGCAGGTGCGGCTCGGAGGAGCGCGGGCCGGTGCGCCAGACCACGGGCGGCTGCTGGGCCGTGGTGCCGCCCTGGCTGACCGGGATGGTGCGTGCGGTGCCGTCCTCGTCGGTGAAGCCGAGCACGATCTCGCCCGGGGCGGCCACGAAGCGCTGGGCCACGATGTCGGTGGGCAGCGGGGCCATCGCGGCGATCCGCAGCCGGTTGGACTCCTCGTCCCAGTCGAAGCGGTACTCCCGGGCCCGCCCGGCCTTGCCCTGGACGACCTGCTCGATCCGGGCCCGGGCGGTCGGCTCGGTGTCGGTGAAGTACGCCGGGTAGCCGAGCTCCAGCCGGGAGAGCCGGCCCTCGCCGTCGAACTCCCAGGAGCTGAAGGCGCTCCTGTAGTTGCCCTCGAAGTGGTACAGCGGGTTGGCGTCCCCGGGCCCGCACAGGTACGGGGTGAGGGCCGAGTAGAGGGCGCCCAGTTTGACGTCGGCGACGTCGGGCGGGGGCGGGGCGGGCGGCGCCTTGGGGGCCCGGCCGGCCCAGGCGGCGCTGGCCATCAGGGCGATCAGCGCGAACAGCAGGCCGTGCGGCAGCAGGTAGATGCCGATCAGCGTCGCGGCGGTGAGGAACAGCGTCGGCCCGCGGCGGTCCTGCGGGGTGGCCTGCCAGCGGTCCTTGGCCCAGCCGGCGTGGTGGCGCAGGCCCCGGCCGATCACGGCGAGCGGGGCGAACATGTCGGAGGCGTGCTCCCCGGCGGTTCGGGCGACCTCACGGCCCTTGCTGAGATGGCGGTTGAGCGGCATTCCGTGACTCCCCGGGCGAGTGGGACGGGTGGGGTGAGGGGGGGACTGCTCGGGTACGACGGGGCCCGGGGCGGTGGGATCCGCGCCCGGGCCCGTGCGGGGAGTGGCGGTCCTAGAACTTGATGCCGCCGAGCAGGCTCGCCAGGCTGGCGCCGCCGGCCGTGATGCTCGGGGCGATCGAGGAACCGGCGATGTAGAAGCCGAAGAGGGCGCAGACGATGGCGTGCGACATCTTCAAGCCGTCTCTGCGGAAGAACAGGAAGGCGACGGTGCCGAACAGGACGAGTGCGGAGACATTGAGGATCACGTTCTGCTCCTCGGGGAGGGGGAGGGGACAGTGTTACTTAAAGTGCCCTAATCGTGACAAAAAGTAATAGATGACGGAACGGTGCAAATGGGTGGTTCTGCCGTTCAATGCCGCCCGGGAGCGCGGACGGGGGTATGCGAACCGGCCGGGGGCGGGGGCCTTGTGTCGCAGGGATTCGGTGCGGCCAGGCATTCCCGGCGGGCGGGTGGGAAGTGTCCGGTGGGTCCGGAAAGTTCCCTCGAACGGCTGCGCAACCCGTGCGGCCGCATGTCGTACCGGTGCGGAACGCCGTCCGGAATCCGGACACCTGCTGGCCCGGCTTCCCGCCGGCCGCTACGGTGCGGTACGCACGCTCCCTCGCCAGCTCTCAGGAAGGCAGCCCGCCATGACCGATGCCCCCGACGCCGAGGTGATCGCGCTCGCCGGGAAGCTCTTCGACGCCGCCCGGGCCGGTGAGACCGCCACCCTGACCGCCGCCGTCGACGCGGGCGTCTCCGCGGACCTCACCAACGGCAGCGGCGACACCCTGGTCATGCTCGCCGCCTATCACGGCCACGCGGCCACCGTCGAGGCGCTGCTCGGCCGCGGCGCCGACCCGAACCGGGCCAACGACAAGGGCCAGACCCCGCTGGCCGGGGCCGTTTTCAAGGGCTCCGTGGACGTCGTCGACGCCCTGCTGGCCGGCGGCGCCGACCCCGAGGCCGGCTACCCCTCCGCCGTCGACGCCGCCGCGATGTTCGGCAAGGCCGAGCTGCTCGCCCGGTTCGAGGGCCGCTGAGACGAGGTCGTAGGCTTTTCAACCATGGAGAGCACCGCCACCAAGGACACCGGTACCGTCGAGTTCCGCGTCACCGGCTACGCCCACCCCGACGCCCAGGCCCTGTCGGAGGAGGTGCAGCAGGAGTACGTCCGCCGCTACGGGGACCCGGACGAGACCGTGATGCACCCCGAGGACTTCGACGCGCCCGCCGGACTGTTCATGATCGCGTACCTGGACGGCCGCCCGGTCGCCTGCGGCGGCTGGCGGGCCAAGCAGGCCGGCCCGGACGGGCTGCGCGACGGCGACGCCGAGCTGAAGCGGATGTTCGTGATCCCCGACGCCCGCGGCCGCGGGCTGGCCCGGGCCGTGCTGCGCCGCCTGGAGCAGACCGCCGTCGAGGCCGGGTGCACCCGCTTCATCCTGGAGACCGGCACCGAGCAGCCCGAGGCCATCGCGCTGTACGAGTCCGAGGGCTACGTCGCGATACGGAAGTTCGGCATCTACAAGGACCACCCGCTGAGCGTCTGCCTCGGCAAGGAACTCGTCGCGGCGGTCTGATCGCCCTCCGCGCCGGGTAGGCTCCCCGTCGGCCGGAAGGGCCCTGGAGGGGGACGGATGAGCCACCGAGCGCCTGGAGCCGACCGGCTCCCCGCCCTGGCCCAGCCCGGCGGGGAGCTGGACCGGCTGGTCCGGGACGGCGTGCACACGGTCGGCGCGGGCGCCGTCTGGGCGGTCGGCGACGCCGACGGCACGCTCGGCGGCGGCAGCCACGGGGTGCTCGGGCAGGGCCCGTACGCGGAGTTCACGCCCGGGCCGGACACCCGGTACGACCTTGCCAGCCTCACCAAGATCGTCGCGCTCTGGCCCTGCGCCGGCGCGCTGTGGCAGTCCGGCCGGCTGCCGCTGGACGAGCCGCTCGGCCGCTGGTGGCAGCCGGCCGCCGGGCACCCCGCAGGGGCGGTGACGGCCCGTCAACTCCTCGCGCACACCGCCGGAATGCCCCCCTACACCCGCTTCGAGCAGCTCTACGGGCGGGAGCCCGCCGCGATCCGGGCCGGGGTGCTCTCCGCCCCGCTGCACCGTGAACCGGGCACCGCCGTCGAGTACACCGACCGTGCCGCCGTGCTGATGGCGTACCTGGTCGAGGACCTCGGCGGTGCGCCGCTGGACGAACTCGCCGCGCGCTGGGTCTGGCGGCCGCTGGGCATGGGCGACACCCGGTACGGGCCGCTCGGCGCCGCGGAGACCGCCCGTACCGCGCCCACCGAGTACGAGGAGTCGGTCGGCGCCCATCTGCGCGGCCTCGTGCACGACCCCACGGCTCGGCTGCTCGGCGGGGTCTCCGGCAACGCCGGGGCCTTCTCCACCGCCCGCGACCTCGCCCGCTTCCTCGCCGCCCTGCTCACCCCGCCGCCCCAACTGCCCTGGGGCGAACCGTGGATCACCGAATCACTGCGCGAGCAGACCGGCGGCCTCACTCCCGCCCGCGGGCTGTCCTGGCTGTACGCCCCCGGGACCGAACCTGCCCGGGGCACCTTCGTCCACTACGGCTTCACCGGCACCGGCTTCTGGGTCTCCCGGCGGCTCGGCCGCTGGGCGTTGCTGCTCACCAACAAGGTGCACTACGACCGGACCACCCAGCCGCTCACGGACCTGCGCAACGCCTTCCGGCAAGCGGTGTTCGGTTAGGGCGCGTCTCTCGGATCCTTGCCTGATCCGACAGAACCCAAGAGGCGGGCCCTGGCACTCGATCGGGTGGATCAGGTGCGAACCGCCTTTGGCGCGGCGGTGATCGGGCACTGTGGCGGCGACAGGGCGGCACCCGGTGAAGGAGACGCGATGACGGAGACCTGGGCACTCTCGGAGGCGGAGTGGCTGTCCCGGATGGTGCGCGCCTACATCGGGTGCAGCGTGCTGCTCACCGGCGAGCAGGGCAAGGTCCTGTTGCTGAAGCCGAGCTACCGCGACCAGTGGCAGTTCCCCGGCGGCGGGATGGACCCCGGGGAGGCACCTGCCGAGTGCGCCGCGAGGGAACTGCGGGAGGAGACCGGGCTGGTGGTGGCGGGCGGACTGCGGCTGCTGGTGGTGGAGTGGCGCGAGGCGATCCCCGACCAGGGCCGATACGCCCACCCCGCCGTGCACTTCATGTTCGACGGCGGCACGGTCGAGGCGAGTGCGGTCGTCCGCCTCCAGGCCGAGGAGATCGCCGACCACGGCTACTTCACCCCCGCCAGGGCCGCCGCCGTGCTGCACCCCTGCGCGGCGCGCCGACTCACCGGGGCCCTGGAGGCCCGGCGGACCGGTACCGCCGCGCTGCTGCACTCGGCGGGGTACGTGGGGTGACCTGGGGTCAGACCAGGGTGCTCCAGTAGTACCAGAACCGGTTGAGGACCAGCAGCGCGATCACCGCCGCCCACAGCACCGGCAGCGCCCAGTGGTAGCGCGCGGCCTCCCGGACGACCGCCCGCATCCTCGGCCCGACCGGGATCACGCCCGTCCGCAGGTTGTGCAGGGTGGTGTACCAGAACAGCACCACCACCGTCGCCCACACCACCATGCAGTACGGGCACAGCGCGCCGATGTCGTACAACGCCTGGTCGATCAGCCAGTGCGTGAAGACGACGCCCAACGCGGTCCCGGCGTGCAGGCCCAGCCAGAACCAGCGCCGGTACGCGGCGCCGGCCAGCAGCCCCGCGCCGATCGCCGCCAGCGCGCCGAAGGCGGCCAGGCCGAGCAGCGGGTTCGGGAAGCCGAAGACCTCGGCCTGCTCGGTGCGCATCACCGAACCGCAGCTGATCACCGGGTTGATGTTGCAGCTGGGGACGTACGACGGGTTCTCCAGGATGCGGAGCTTGTCGAAGGTCAGGACGGCCGAGGCGGCCAGTCCGATCAGCCCGCCGAGGAACAGCAGGATCGCGAAGGCCCGGCCGGCGCCGATCGGGGCTCGGCCGGGCGTGGGACGAGAGAGGTGCGCGCCTGTGGTGGCGGTCATCTAATGCCTCCGAGGAGACCCCCGGCTTGGCCGAGGGGAGAACCGGATTTGCTGTGGGGCAGGTCAGGATTCGGCGGTCCGCCGACAAGGCGGACTGCTGTCCCGCCCTGGCAGGTCACTCGTCGTGATGGGGTGGTTGCGTCGGGTCGGAGCGATGGCCAAGTTCTGGTCCGGCCTACCGCCGGGCTGGCGGGAAGTCGGGTCTGTGGAGCAGAAAGCCCGACCCGTGAGGGGTGGGATCCTCCGGCTTCGGCCGGAGGAGGGTGGCAGAGCAGCACATTCCGGTGGTCGGGCCGGCTCGGAAGGGCCGGCCCGACCGGGAGTTCGGCCGGGCCGGTGGTGCCGTGCCGGGCGGGCCTACTGGAGGCCGGCGGCCTGCTTGACCTGCGCGGTGAACTGCTCCGGCGTCGCGGTGGCGTTGCCGGCGAACAGGTTGATCGGCTTGCCGTCGACCTTGACCGTCGGGGTGCCGGTCACCTGGCTGTTGTTGAACGCGTCGGCGACCTTCGCCGCCCACGGCGCGTAGGTCTTGTCGGTGACCGCCTTCACGAAGGTGTCCGTCTTCAGACCGGGCACCTGGCCGGCCAGGTCCAGGATGTGGTCGACGTCGCCGAAGCCGTCCTCGCGCTCGTCCGGCTGGTTGGCGTACAGCACGTCGTGGAACGCCTTGAACTTGTCCACGCCCTCGTTCAGCGCGGCGCCGGCGGCGGCCAGCGCGGTGCGCGAGCCCTTGCCTCCGAGGTTCTTGTCCAGGAAGGCCGCCAGGTGGAACTCCACCTTGATCTGGCCGTCCTCGGTGAGCTGCTTGACGGTCTGGCCGTTCGCCGCCTCGAAGTGCTTGCAGACCGGGCAGCGGAAGTCCTCGTAGACCTCCATGGTGTGCGGGGCGTCGGCCTTGCCGTAGGTGATCACCGTGCCGTCCGGGCCGGTGGCGTTGGCCGGGACGACCAGCTGGCTCGCGGAGGAGGCCGCGGAGGCCTTGTCGTCCTTGTTCGAGCCGTTGATCGCGAGTGCGACACCGCCCGTGAGGGCGAGGACGACGACGGCGGAGACGGTCACGACGATCCGCTGACGGCGCTTGGCCGCCAGCTGCTCGCGGCGCTGTGCCTCCTGGATCCGCTCACGGGCACTGATTCGCTTGGGGGACTGAGCCATGGGGAAGTCAACTCCGGTACGCGGCGCGCGGGTGCGCGCGGGGAGCCGCACACGGGTGCGGCGGGGTCGGTGAACGCGGGAGTTGTGCGCACTGCCTGCGGGCGTACGGGGCCGGTCGGCCGGTACGCGTGTTACGGGGAACTGATCAGCAGGCAGGCGCGAAGGACGGCGGACCACGGCGGGGCGCCGGGCTCAGCACCACGTCCTCGCGGCGCGGTCGCGCACGGTCCGACACCGGCAGCGGTACCCGAAGCACCGGGCGCACCGGGGCGGGGAGCAGCAGCAGGACCAGCGCCCGCAGCGGGCGGGTCAGCGACTGGTGCAGCGCGCGCAGCGCCCGGGCCAGGCCCGACAGCGCCGCGTCGCCCAGCCGCAGCCAGGCCGAGGCGGCCAGCGCTATCGCCAGGTGCACCACCAGGAGCAGCAGCTGGGTCGCGGCGGGTGCCAACTGCCCGGCGTGCCCCAGCGGGCCGCCCAGCAGTGAGCCGTCCACCGAACCGCCGCCGCAGACCAGCAGGTTCACCCCGCGCGCGGACACGTGCTCGGACAGGACCGGCCCACAGCCGGTCTGGCCCAGGTTGAAGGTGGTGTTGAGCAGCAGCTCGACCGGCACCATCACGGCGGAGATGTGCAGCAGCCGCCGCTCCCCGCCGGCCAGCGCGGCCGCGACCAGGAAGACGACGACACTCGCCGTGGCCACCAGCGACAGCGGTAGCGGGCGACCGGTGATGACCACCTGGCCCAACGCGGCCATCGGCACGGCGAGCGCGGTGAACACCGCGGCCCGCAGGGCCCTGGTCGCATGGGTGGAGGTCGTCACGCTCGGGAGTATGCCATGGCGCTTACGCCCGGCACGAGGGCGCGTGGTCCTTCGCGCTCGCATGACGTTCCCTCAGCGGCTCCGCGGGCTCGCCAGAGGTCCCGCGCGACTAGCCTGGAAGGCGTTCCCGGCGACCCCGACGAGCCCGGCGACCCCGACAAGGGGGTGGGACGCACATGGCGAGGCCCGAAACCACGGTGGGACAGGTGCTGCTCGACCGCATCGAGGCCCAGGCGGTGGTGCTGGCCGGGCTGGACGACGCCGTCCGGGCGGACGAGCCCGACGCGGTCCACCGGATGCGGGTCGCCTGCCGACGGCTGCGCAGCGCCCTTCGGACCTTCCGCCGCCTCCTCGCCCCCGGCGCCGTCGACGGCCTGGTCGCTGACCTGCGCTGGCTGGGTGCCGTGCTGGGCCGCGCCCGGGACCGTGAGGTGCTCGCCGAGCGGCTGGTGGCCCAGGCCCGCGGGCTGCCGGCCGAGTGCGGACCGGAGCGGGTCGCGGGTGCGCTGGAGCGGTGGGGCGAGGCCGAGTACCGCCAGGTGTGGCCCGAGGTGGTCGCGGCCCTGGACAGCCCCCGTCGTCGGGCCCTGGCCGAGGCCCTGACCAGGCTGCTGGCCGACCCGCCGCTGCGACACCCTGCCGCCCGCGCGGCCCTCCCCGAGCTGTCCCGGGTCGCCGCCCGCGAACAGCGCCGGACGGCCGAGCGCGTGCGCGCCGCGCTCGCGGCCGACCCGGAGGACCGGGACCGGGCTTTGCACGAGGCCCGCAAGGCCGCCAAGCGGGCCCGCTACGCCGGCGAGGTTGCCGTCCCCGCGGTCGGCCCGGCGGCCGGCCGGTACGTGGAGCGGATGAAGGCCGTCCAGGAGGTACTGGGCGAGCACCAGGACGCGGTGGTCGCCGCCGCGGCCCTCGCCGGCCAGGCGGACACCGGCGGCGAGCCCTTCGCCTACGGCGTGCTCTACGCGGGCCAGCTCGCGGCGGCGGAGACAGCGCGCGGGCGGCTGCCCGAGGTGTGGGCGGGCGCCCGGAAGCGGAAGCTGGCGCGGTTCGGCTAGCCCGTCGTGCTCCGCTCCGGTGCCGGACGGGCGCCGGAGTCGGCTCCTGGCGGCTACTCCGGCTTCGGGCTGAGCCCCGCGGAGAGCGCCGCGTCCCTGAGCAGGGCGCGCAGCATCGCCGTGGTCAGCCGACCGGTGTTCGTGTTGCGCGGGCTCACGTGGTAGCAGCCGTAGAGCCGCAGGTCGGGGCCGCCGTCGCGGGCGGGGAGGGTGACCCGGGCGGCGTGGCCGAAGGCGGGGCGGGGGCGCGGGACCTGCCAGCCGGCGTCGGCGAGCACCGGGAGCATGGCCTGCCAGGCGAAGCCGCCGAGTGCGACGACCGTTCGGACGGTGGGGCGCAGCAACTGCAGTTCGCGGGTGATCCAGGGGCGGCAGGTGTCGCGTTCGGCGGTGCTGGGCTTGTTGTCGGGCGGGGCGCAGCGGACCGGGTCGGTGATCCGTACGCCGTACAGTTCCAGGCCGTCGCCGTGACGGACGGACTCGGGGCGGTTGGCGAGACCGAGGTCGTAGAGGGCCGCGTAGAGCAGGTCGCCGGAGGGGTCGCCGGTGAAGATCCGGCCGGTGCGGTTGGCGCCGTGGGCGGCGGGGGCGAGGCCGACCAGGACGAGCGGGGCGTCGGGCGGGCCGAAGCCGGGGATGGGGCGGGCCCAGTAGTCCCAGTCCTGGTAGGCGCGGCGCTTGGCACGGGCGGCCCCCTCGCGCCATTCGACCAGGCGAGGGCAGGCCCGGCAGCCGGTGACGACGCGGTCCAGCGCGGTGAGCCCACCGGTCCGGGCCGAGGCCTCGGCGGGGTGGCGGGGGTGGCCCGGGTCGTCGGCGGGGGACTGCGGCATGTTCCTGATCCTAGGTCTCCAGGACGTTCACTCCGGCGTCAGCCGGGCAGGCGTAGCGTGGAATCAGTTGCTCCGCCGGCCCCGGCAGGGCCGGGTCGGTGGTGGCCGGAGGCGCCGGTGTGCGTGGAGGCTTCGCGAGGAGGCCGCGATGATCGTCGATGCGGTACTGGGGGTGCTCGGAGGGCTGGTGGGGTTGGGCGCGCTCTGGGCGGCCATGAGCATCAGAGTCGTCCAGCAGTTCCAGAAGGGCGTGGTGTTCCGCTTCGGGCGGGTGCGCAAGGAGGTACGTCAGCCGGGGCTGGTCGCGCTGATGCCGATCGCGGACCGGCTGCGCCGGGTGAACGTGCAGATCGTGACGATGCCGATCCCGGCGCAGGAGGGCATCACCCGGGACAACGTGACCGTGCGGGTCGACGCGGTGGTCTACTTCCGGGTGCTGGACCCGGTGAAGGCGACGGTCAACGTGCAGGACTACAACTTCGCGATCTCCCAGGTCGCGCAGACCTCGCTGCGGTCGATCATCGGCAAGAGCGAGCTGGACGACCTGCTGGCCAACCGCGAACCGATCAACCAGGGGCTGGAGTTGATGATCGACAGCCCGGCGCTGGGCTGGGGCATCCAGATCGACCGGGTGGAGATCAAGGACGTCGCCCTGCCGGAGTCGATGAAGCGCTCGATCGCACGCCAGGCGGAGGCCGAGCGTGAGCGGCGAGCCCGGATCATCACGGCGGACGGCGAGTACCAGGCCTCGGCCCGGCTGTCGGAGGCGGCCGCGGTGATGAGCGCGACCCCGGCGGCACTGCAGCTGCGGCTGCTGCAGACCGTGGTGGAGGTGGCGGCGGAGAAGAACTCGACGCTGGTGCTGCCGTTCCCGGTGGAACTGCTGCGGTTCCTGGACAGCGCGACCGAGTCCCAGCAGCGCGATCTGCTGGCGGCCGCCGCGGTCGCCGCCGCAGCGAAGTCCGCGGAGCAGGCGGTGGCGAGCGGAGAGGTTCTCGAGGCCGAGCCCGACCCCGAGCCGCCCAAGCACGAACTGCCGCCGTTGGAGGAGCTGTTGTCGCACTCGCCGCTGGAGAGCGCGGACCTGGAGGGCGGGCGTGCGGAGGTGGACGGTCAGGCCGAGTCAGAGGACCGTACCGAGCCGAGGGCCACGTCCTGACGGGTGCCCGGTGGCGTGCGCCATCGGCCCGGACCAGGATGGACGAGGGGGAACAAGCCAGGTCAGGAGGCGGACCATGACCAAAGCCAGCGACATCATGCACCCGGGCGCGGAGTGCATCCGCGAGCACGAGACGCTCGCGGCCGCCGCCCGGATCATGCGGGAACGACATGTGGGCGCGCTGCCCATCTGCGGGGAGAACGACAAGCTGCTGGGGATCGTGACCGACCGCGACATCGTGCTGCGCTGCGTCGCCGAGGGGCGCGACCCGGCGCAGGTGACGGCGGGCGACCTGGCGCTGGGGCGGCCGATGACGGTGGAGGAGGACGAGGACTGCGAGCAGGTGCTGCGCGTGATGGAGCAGTACCAGGTCCGCCGGCTGCCGGTGATCAACCACCCGGAGCACAAGGTGGTCGGCATGATCAGCGAGGCTGACATCGCGCGCGGGCTGCCGCAGGCGCGGCTCGCGGAGTTCGTGGCGGCGGTGTGCGCGGAGGAGCCGCCCAAGAGGGAGGCGTTGCAGGCCTGACCCGGCGCCGGATCGGAGGCCTTCCGGTCGGGCTCGGAAGGCCTCCGGGTGTGCCCGGGCGGGGTCGGACCCCGACGCTCTCGCCGGGCGTCATCCCAGGGCGTAGACGGCGGTGGCGTGGGCGGCGGGTTCCTCGGTGTCCTCGGCGGTGAGGGTGACGTCGAGGAAGGCGATCCGCCGGCCGAGCTTGGTGACCCGGGCGAGTACCAGGACGTCCTGGCCGACGACCGCACGTTGGAAGCTGGTGGACTGCTGGACGGTGGTCATCGGGCCGAAGCCGCCGCGCGCCGCCGAGACCGCGACCACGCACGCGGTGTCGGCCGCGGCCATCATCGCCTGACCGGACAATCCGCCACCCTCCCGGGCGAGTTGGCCGGACCAGGGCAGTCGCAGCACGGCGTGCCGCTCGCCGGTCTCGACGGCGGACAGGCCGAGCGCCTGCACCCAGGGGGCGAAGTTGTCGGTCAGGAGCTCGTCCGCCTCGGCGGTGGTGAGGGTCATCCAGCCATTGTGTCAAGAGCGTTGGCGCGGTGTCAGGAACCAGGACTTCGGGATCGAGTCGGGCTCGGACCGGACCGGCCGGTAACTTTGGTTGTCGAAATCGTCATAGGTAACTAAAGTTGTCGCCATGACGATCGTGGAGATCACCCCTGAGGAACAGGCGGAGCTGGCCGTGGCCCTGCTCGACGCGCTCAACCCTCTCGCCGCCGCCGTGCGCTCCCGCGCGACCGGGCTGCCCGAGGAGCGGATGTGGCACGCGGACCCGGCCGAGGTGGCACTCTCGGTGCTGTCCGCCTGGAAGCTGGTGGACACCGAGGTCAAGCGGCTCACCGCGATCGCGGCCGGCACCGCCGGTTCCTACGGCGCCAGCTACGAACAGCTGGGCACCGCCTGGGGCATCACCCGGCAGGGTGCCCGGAAGAAGTGGCCGGAGGCCGTCAGCCGTCCGTCGGCGCGGCCTGACTCGCTCGAACTGTTCGGTGGAACCGCGGAGTTGCTGCGGGACGAGGCTGCCGAGAGCTGGCGCTGGACGGCCGTCGGCGCCGACGGGACGACCGGCGCGGCGGCCGCCGGCCACCCGACCCGGGAGGAGGCCGCAGCGCACGCCGGGGCCTTCCTCGCCGGGCACGCGTAGCTAATCCGAGGCCGGCAACTCCCGGGCGATCAGCTCCGCCAGGTGCAGGGCCCTTCGGCCGTCGGCGAGTTGGGCGATCTGGGTGCGGCAGCTGAAACCGTCCGCCAGCACCACCGTCTCCGGCCCGGCCGCCCGGACCTCCGGCAGCAGGACCCGCTCGGCGATCGCCTCGGACACCTCGAAGTGGCCCTCCTCGAAGCCGAAGTTGCCCGCCAGCCCGCAGCAGCCGGAGTCCAGCACCCGGTTGTGCAGGCCCAGTCGGGCCCCGACCCGGCGGTCGGCGGCGCTGCCGAGCACCGCGTGCTGGTGGCAGTGGGTCTGGGTGACGGCGTCCAGCGGGATCCGGGGGAGCGGCGCGTCGGGGGCGTACTCGTCGATGAACTCGGCGAAGGTGCGGGTGCGTTCGGCCAGCGGGCGGCCGTCCGCCCCGAGCAGCCGGGGCAGGTCCTCGCGCAGGGTGGCGGTGCAGCTGGGGTCCAGACCGACCACGGGGGTGTCGGCCGGGAGCCCGGCGGCCGCCAGCGTCCTCAGGCTGCGCCGCAACACCCGGCGGGCGGTGCCGAGTTGGCCGGTGGAGTACCAGGTGAGGCCGCAGCAGACCGGGCCCTCGGGCAGCCGGACGTCGAAGCCCAGGTGCTCCAGCACCACCATGGCCGAGCGCAGCACGTTCGGCTGCAAGTGGTCGGAGAAGGTGTCCGGCCACAGCAGCACCGGCCGGGCGCCCACCGGGGCCGGCCCGTCCGGATTGATGCTGCCGGCTCGGCGGCGCCGGTACCAGCGGGTGAAGGTCTCGGGCGGGAAGACCGGCAGCACCCGGCGCCGGTCGATCCCGCCGAGTCGCTTGAGCAGGGCGCCGGCCGGGGAACGGGCCAGGGCGTTGGCGGCGCCGGGCGCGAGCGCCACCGCGCGCAGCCACAGCGGCAGCCAGCCCATCGAGTAGTGCGACAGCGGGCGCGGCCGGTGCCGGTAGTGCTGGTACAGGAACTCGGTCTTGTAGGTCGCCATGTCGACGTGCACCGGGCAGTCGCTCGCGCAGCCCTTGCAGCTCAGGCAGAGGTCCAGCGCCTCCCGGACCTCCGCCGAGCGCCAGCCGTCCGGGATCGCATCGCCCCGGAGCATCTCGGCGAGCAGCCGCGCCCGGCCCCGGGTGGAGTGCCGCTCCTCGCCGGTGGCCATGTAGCTCGGGCACATCACCCCGGTGGTCGGGTCCACGCACTTGCCGACCCCCACGCAGCGGTGCACCGCCTTGGCCAGGCTGCCGTCGTCCTGCTCGTACGGCAGGGCCAGCGGCAGCGGGCGGTGCGGGGCGGTGACGAAGCGCAGGTCGGCGTCGAGCGGGCGAGGGTCGACCAGTGCGCCCGGGTTGAGCAGGTTCTCCGGGTCCCAGATCCGCTTGAACCCGCCGAAGAGATCGATGACCTCGGGCGGGTACATGCGCGGCAGCAGCTCGGAGCGGGCCTGCCCGTCGCCGTGCTCGCCGGAGAGCGAACCGCCGTACGAGACCACCAGATCGGCCGCCTGCTCCAGGAACTCCCGGAACACCAGCACCCCTTGGGGCTCGTCCAGCGGGAAGTCGATCCGCAGGTGCACGCAGCCGTCGCCGAAGTGCCCGTACGGGACGCCGCGCAGGCTGTGCCGGCGCAGCAAGGCACGCAGGTCCCGCAGGTAGTCGCCGAGCCGCTCCGGCGGGACGGCGGAGTCCTCCCAGCCGGGCCAGGCCTCGCCGCCTCCCGGCAGCCGGGTGACGATCCCGGCGCCCGCCTCCCGGACGGCCCACAGCTGGCGCTGCTCGACGGGGTCGGTGACCAGGGCGACGGCGGCCGAGCGCTCCCGGCGCACCGCGTCGGCGAGCTGGCGGGCCGCCCGGTAGGCCTCCACGGCCGTGGCGCCGCCGGTCTCCAGGAACAGCCAGCACTCGCCGGCGGGCAGCCGGTCCAGCGCGGGCGGGCGCGGGCCGGCCGCGAGCAGCGCGGCGATCAGGTCGGCCGCCATGCCCTCGGCGGTCAGCGGGCCCAGCGGCAGCAGCGCCGGGATCGCGTCCGCGGCCGCGCCCTCGTCGGGGTAGCCGGCCACCACCAGGGCGCGCGCGGGCGGGTCCTCGACCAGGCGGACGGTGGCGCCGAGCAGCAGCGCGCAGGTGCCCTCGGTGCCGGTCAGCGCCCGGGCGAGGTCGTGGCCGTGCTCGGGCAGCAGCGCGTCCAGCGGGTAGCCGGAGGTGCGGCGCGGCAGCTGTGGCATGCCCTGCCGGATGGTGGCGAGGTTGCGGTCGGTGAACTCCTGGAGTTCACGGTTCAGTTGGCCCGCCCGGCCGGGCAGGGCGCGCAGCGCCGCGCGCTCCTGCGCGCTGAGCCGGCCGCCGACGGTCAGCTCGGTGCCGTCCGCGAGCAGCAGCTCCAGCCGCTCGACGTTGTCCGCGGTGCGCCCCCAGGCGAGCGAGTGCGAGCCGCAGGAGTCGTTGCCGATCATGCCGCCGATCGTGCAGCGGCTGTGCGTTGACGGGTCCGGGCCGAAGCGCAGTCCGTGCGGCCTGGCGGCGCGCTGGAGGTCGTCCAGCACGGTGCCGGGCTGGACGCGCGCGGTGCGGGCCTGCGGGTCGATCTCCAGCACCGAGCCCAGGTGGCGGCGGAAGTCCAGCACCACCGCGCCCGGGCCGATCGCCTGCCCGCCGATGCTGGTCCCGGCCCCGCGCGGCACCACCGGCACCCGGTACTTGCGGCACAGCGCCAGCGCGGTGCGCACATCGTCCAGGTCCGCGGGCTTGACCACGCCGAGCGGCAACTGCCGGTAGTTGGAGGCGTCGTGGCTGTAGACGGTCCGCTCGGCGGCACCGAAGCGGACCTCCCCGAGCAGCACGGCGGCCAGCTCACGGGCCAGCTCGGCCCCGGGGACGGCGGACGGACGGCTCACCAGGGACCTCCCGGGCGGGTGCGACAGCGGCTCCGCCGATGATCGCAGCCCGGGTGCCGTACCGGTACCGGGCGCGACGGGGGTTCCGCCGACGGGGTGTCATGTGACATTCTCGGCAGACATGATCAACGACTCCACAACCGCGGACCCGGCTGGCGCCGACGCCTACCTCGCCCGCCTGCCGATCGGCGAGCGCCCGCCCGTCCCGACGGACGGCGCGCCGTCCTGGGACATCTTCCCGTACGAGGGCGAGCTGACCGTCCGGGTGCTGCAGCCGCCCGTCCTGCCCGAGCCGCCCCGCCAGGGCGAGGACGGCCCGGAGAGCTGCAAGCAGTGCGCCCGGCCGGACTCCGACTTCCTCTGGACCGACGAGCACTGGCGCCTGAGCAGCGCCGACGTGCCGAGCGGCCTGCCCGCCACCCTGCTGCTCCAGCCGCGCGCCCACCACGATTTGCTGGACCTGCCGGTCGAGCTGTCGGCGCAGCTCGGCCCGATGCTGCAGCGCGTCGAGCGCGCGGTGCTGTCGCTCGGCGGCATCGGCCGGGTCCACGTGAACCGCTGGAGCGACGGCGGCGCGCACCTGCACCTGTGGCTGATCGCCCGGCCCGAGGGCCTCACGCAGCTGCGCGGCTCCACCTTGCCGCTATGGATGGACGTGCTGCCGCCGCTGCCCGCCGAGGTGTGGGCCGAGCGCGCCCGCAGGATCGCCGCCGTGATGGCCGCGGCCGGCGGCACCGCGCATGTCTGAGGCCGGCTACTTCCGGCCGGTGAGGGTGCCGCGCGCGATGTGAGAGAGCTTGGCCACCTCGAAGGCCGGGTAGGCGCCGCCGGCCAGCAGCGAGAACTTGATCCCCTCCCGCCCGCCCGGCTTGCGGTGGCCGGGCGGCTGGAAGCGGCGGTGGTGCTCGGCGGCCCGGTGGAAGAACTGCGGGCGCTCGGCCCGGGAGACGCAGCCGGCGAGGTCGAAGACGAAAAGGTAGTGCCGGATCATCCGGACGAACAGCGCGTCGCGCACCGCGTACAGGTGCGGCTGGTCCTCCAGCAGCGCGAAGCTGCGCTCGTACTGCTCGAACAGGTCGAAGACGCTGCTGCCCGGGCCGCTGGCCGGGTGGACGGTCTCCCGGCGGCGCAGCTGGACGCACTCGCGCGGCACTACGGCGACCTTCCGGGCGCCGAGCAGCGCCGCGTG
Organism: Kitasatospora sp. NPDC001159; assembly: GCF_053598235.1. NCBI lineage: Bacteria > Bacillati > Actinomycetota > Actinomycetes > Kitasatosporales > Streptomycetaceae > Kitasatospora > Kitasatospora sp. NPDC001159. The sequence goes on along the minus strand of NZ_JBSFJV010000008.1, from coordinate 106,886 downwards.
GACGACTGGCACCTCCTCGTACCTGCCGTCCGGGAAGGCGAGCTCCAGCTCCTCCCAGTGCCCGCGGCGGATCAGCCGGTCCCAGATCAGCGGCGGCGCGCCGAACAGCGCGGGCTGGTCGAAGGGGGCGAACACCTCGGGGCCGGTCTCGGCGAGCAGCGCCTCGGCCCCGCCGGGCCAGTCGCGGCCGTTGTGGCGCCGGGTGTGGCCGAACAGCAGCACGTCCACCGGACCGGTCTGCTGGAGCCGGTCGGCGAACGTCTGGAGTGCGTCCGGGGGCAGCAGGTGGTCGGCGTCGAGGAACAGCAGGTACTCGCCCTTGGCCCGGGCCGCACCCGCGTTCCGGGCCACCCCGACCCCGACCGCCGCGTTCAGGTGCAGCGCCGACACCCGCGGATGCTGCGCCGCGTACGCGTCGGCGAGCCCGCCCGGGGTCCCGGGGGAGGGGTCGGCGACCACGATCACCTCGACGTTCGCCAGGGTCTGGGCGAGCAGCGAGTCCAGGCAGTCGGCGAGCTGTCCGTGCTGGTCGTAGGCGGGGAGCACGACGCTGATCAGGGGTGAGGGCATGACGCCGGAGCGTAAGAGGGCGCGCGAACCGTGGCAAAGCCCTGACGGCGCGTAACTCGGGGCAATAGTGGCAAATCGTACTACCGTGCGCCATATCTTCACGCGGCCTTCTGGGCGTGCACACGCCGATCGGCAACGCGACCGGCCCGCGACGCGGGGTGCGTCGCGGGCCGGAACGTGTACGGAGGGGCGCCGAGCGGGTTCGACTCAGTACCAGTGGTGCGCCTGCCAGAACGACCACGCGGCGCAGGGGCTGCCGTAGCGGCTGTTCATGTAGTCCAGGCCCCACTTGATCTGGGTGACCGGGTTGGTGCGCCAGTCGGAGCCAGCCGAGGCCATCTTGGAGCCCGGCAGGGCCTGGACCAGGCCGTAGGCGCCGGAGGAGGCGTTGACGGCCAGCGGGTTCCAGCTGCTCTCGCGGAACACGATGTTGCTGAAGCACTGCAGCTGGCCGGCCGGCACGATCTGCGCGGCGATCTGCTGCGGGGTGCCGGAGTGGCTGTTGAGGTCCTGGCGCTGCTGGGAGCGCGAGGCGGCGGCGTCGGCCTGGGCCTTGGCGTCCGCCTGGGCCTTCGCCTCGGCCTCGGCCTGGGCCTTCGCGGCGGCCTGGGCCTTCGCCTCGGCCTCGGCCTGGGCCTTCGCGGCGGCCTGGGCCTGCGCCTGGGCGGCGGCGTCCGCCTCGGCCTTGGCCTGGGCGGCCTGCTGGGCAGCGGCAGCGGTGTCAGCCTGGGCCTGAACGCCAGCCGGCTTGCCGTCCACCGAGACGGCGGCTACCGGGGCGGCGGCCTCGGCGTTGTGCGCGGTCTGCGGGATGGCGAGGGCGGCGGTGGCGGCGCTGGCGACCACGAGGGTGGCGACGCCGGTGATCAGGGAGTTGCGGCGGGCATGGCTGAGCTGCATGAAGCGGACAATCCTTCCGTCGGGGACCGTGCCGGTGGCACCGGGCGGGCTTCGCGTGGGCTCCGGGTGAGCGAGCCCGCGCGGCCGTCCGGGACGGCCGTGGCGCCCCGGCGGCGACGGCGGGGCGGCCGGGCTGCGCGGCGGACTGGGCCGGCCGGCGCTGCCTGGCGACGGGCCATTCTTGGCAGGGCCGAGGATGGGTGGCAAAGGTGCTCGCTACTACGCCGAGTAGTGGCCGTGGGGCGGCTGCAGCGCAGTTCGGAGGGTGATTTATGGATATACGTCCGAATTGCGAATCTGTGGGATGAGCACATGAACAGGGGTGGCGGAACGCTAGCGGCAGAGGGCCGGTGGCCTGCGTTCTTCGGGCTGGAGGCGAGGGCAGGCGGAAGGGTGATGCCTGGCGGCGGAGGGCCTGTGGAAGTCGGAAGCGGGCCAACCACTATCCCGGGCCGTAGATGCGGAAACCCCTGTGGGCGGCCTCACATGTTCGGCTCGCCGACTTCGGCGCAGCGTGACTGGTTCGTCACGTGATCGCGGCGGCCGGGTCGATCGGAGCAGCCCGGTGGCTCGCCTTGGCGTGGGGGTTCGCTGATGCCGCGCCGCCTGAACACAGAACGTGACTGAAGGTCGCCTGCTGTGAGTGAGAGGCGGTCGCTGATCAAGCGAACGGACGGTGTCGACGGCATCGAGCCCGTCCCCTCCTCCGCCACGAGCTCCAAGGAGGCGAAGCGGACGCCGCCACCGCGGACGGCGGGCGGGCGGTGGCGTCTCCGTCGGCGGCGGCCACGGGTCCGACATCGGCAGCACCATCAGGGGCGGCTCCCCGAACCGGTGCGCGCCCGCCGGCTCCGTGCCGGGCTGCACCGCTGAGCCGCCGGGAAGCCTCAAGCCTCCCCGAACGGCACCGGGCCCGGGAGCCTCCGCAACGGCTCCCGGGCCCGGCGTTCCCGCGCGGTGCGGGCGGGTCAGGAGCCCGCCGCCACCGCAGCCCGCCGCCGTCGGCCCACCAGGGCCGAGGCGCCGATCACGATCGCCGCGGCGACCAGCGACAGGTACATCTGCTTGCGCCCGTCGGCGTCGGTGAACATGTACGCCATCACGAAGCCGATCATGCCGATGGCGACCCAGGTCAGGTACGGGTACAGCCACATCCGGACGGTGTGCCGCTCGGGCATCTCGCGCTCGATGATCTTGCGCATCCGCAGCTGCGTGGCGCAGATCACCAGCCAGACGAACAGCGCGACTGCCCCGGAGGAGTTGAGCAGGAAGGCGAACACGGTGTCCGGCGAGGTGTAGTTGAAGAAGACGGCGATGAAGCCGAAGACCACCGAGGAGAGGATGGCCACCCGCGGCACGCCGCGGTCGGTCACGGTCGCGAAGATCTTCGGGGCGTCGCCGCGCTGGCCGAGCGAGAAGGCCATCCGGGAGGCGGTGTACATCCCGGAGTTGAGGCAGGAGAGCACGGCCGTCAGCACGATCACGTCCATCACCTGGCCGGCGTGCGGGATGCCCACGTGGTCCAGCACGGCCACGTACGGGCTGGCCTTGACCTCGGCCGAGTCCCAGGGCAGCAGGGTGACCACGAGCAGGATCGAGCCCAGGTAGAAGATGCCGATGCGCCAGATCACGCTGTTGGTGGCCTTGGTGACCGCCTTCTCCGGGTCCTCCGACTCGCCGGCGGCCAGGGTGACGATCTCGCTGCCCATGAAGGCGAAGACCACGGTGAGCATGCCGGTGAACACCGCGCCCACCCCGTGCGGCAGGAAGCCGCCGTGGCCGGTCAGGTTGCTGGTGCCGACCGCGTGGGTGTCAGGCAGCACGCCGAAGGCGGCGAGGACGCCGATCACCAGGAACGCGGCGATGGCGACCACCTTGATGCCGGCGAACCAGAACTCGAACTCGCCGTAGGAGGCGACCGAGAACAGGTTGGTGGCGGTCAGCACCGCCATCACGATCAGCGCCCAGCCCCACTGCGGCACACCGGGCACCCAGTTGTTGAGGATCTTGGCGCCGGCGGTCGCCTCGACCGCGAGCACGACGACCCAGAAGAACCAGTACAGCCAGCCGATGGTGAACCCGGCCCAGCGGCCCAGCGCGCGGTCCGCGTACGCCGAGAAGGAGCCGCTCTGCGGGTCGGCCGCCGCCATCTCGCCGAGCATCCGCATCACCAGCACGACCAGCACGCCGGCCAGGGTGTAGGAGAGCAGGATGCCGGGGCCGGTGGCCGCGATGCCCGCGCCGGAGCCCACGAACAGGCCGGCGCCGATCACGCCGCCGATGGCGATCATCGACAGGTGGCGGTTCTTGAGCCCGGCCTTCAGGTGGCCGTCGCCGCCGTGTCCGACCGGTTCCGACCGGTGGGAGACCTTCGCGGCCATCGCAGACTTGGTGGTGTCCGCACTCATAAGGGGGTGCCCTGTGCCTTTCCGGCGCGGTGTGACCCTCGGCTCGTCGTGCCGGAGGGTGGGGGACAGACCCGCGCATTGCGGTGAAACCTAACTTCTACGCCCGGGTATCGGAACAATCGTTTGATAACTGTTCGCTCACCGGACACAAAGGGCCAGGTCAGAGTGGGTGTAGAGATGGCGGGAAAAGCTCAAATCTGACCATTCGTCAGGGTGGCGGAAGGTCGCCAAGCCCTGCGGGGATCCGGAACTCAGACCGGGTGGAGCTCCAGGACGGTGATCAGTTCGGCGTCCGCCGGTCGCCCGGTGAGACGGGCGGCCAGGATCCGGGGGATGTCGGACTCCTGGGAGTACCCGGGCAGCAGCGTCACCTCGGCCCGCCGCACCCCGGCCTCGCCGCGCACGGAGTACACCGCCCGGTACGAGGTCCGCTCCGGCGGCGGGACCTGGCCCCGGCCGTGACTCCTCCGGCTCCGGACGGTCATGGGCATCGACCTCCTCGGCCCATTGTGGGCACGGTGTGGCCGATCCCGGCAAACCCAGGCAGAGTGGGATTCTCGGGGCAAACTCGATGCCGCTCGGCCGTTTCAGGAGCGACCCCATGCAGACCACCTGGAAGGGGGCGATCAGCTTCGGGCTGGTCAGCATCCCCGTCCACCTCTACTCCGCGACCCAGGAGCACGACGTCCCGCTGCACCAGGTGCACGCCAAGGACGGCGGACGGGTGCGGATGAAGCGGTACTGCGAACGGGAGGAGCAGGAGGTCCCGTACGCCGAGATCGCCAAGGGCTACGAGTCGCCGGACGGCCGGACCGTCACCCTCACCGACGAGGACCTCGCCGACCTGCCGCTGCCCAGCAAGAAGATCATCGACGTGCTGGCCTTCGTGGACGCGGACGAGATCGACCCGCTGATGTTCTCCAAGGCGTACTACGTGGGCGCCGCCGACAAGGCGGCCGCCAAGCCGTACGCGCTGCTGCGCGACGCGCTGGTGGAGTCCGGACAGATCGCGGTCACCAAGATCGCGCTGCGCACCCGGGAATCGCCGGCCGTGCTGCGGGTGCACGACGGGACCCTGGTGCTGCAGACCTGCATCTGGCCCGACGAGGTCCGTCCGGCGGCCGGGATCGCGCCCGAGGAGAACGTCACCGTCCGGCCGCAGGAGCTCAAGATGGCGCGGTCGCTGATGGACACCCTCTCCGAGGACTTCGACCTGTCCCAGCTGCACGACGACTACCAGCAGGCGCTCCAGCAGGTGATCACCGCCCGGCTGGAGGGCGTCGAGCTCCCGCACGAGGAGGAGCCCGGCCCGGCGCCGGACAACGTGATCGACCTGATGGAGGCGCTGCGCAGCAGCCTCAAGCAGGCGAAGGGCGGACGCGCGCCGGCCGCGGAGCCGGAGGAGGAGCCGGCGCCCCGAAAGCGCGCCCCGGCGAAGAAGACCGCCGGGGCCGCCAAGAAGACCGCCTCGGCGAAGAAGACACCCACCCGTAAGTCCACGGCTCCGCGCAAGGCCTCCTGACCCCCGGGCCAGGCGTTCCGTCCCGTCCAGCATTGGAGGCGATCCCGATGGACCTGCTCACCTACAAGGAAGCCGAAACCGGCCCCGACGCCCCGCCGAATCCGAGCCTCGGGCACCGGGCCTGGCGCTGGCTGCTCAGCCTCAGCCCCACCGTCGTGACGTTCATGGTCGCGTTCTCGATCGGCCTGGGCATGGTCGGTGCTCAGACGAGCAGCATGACGGCGCTGGTGCTGATGGCGATCTTCTGGGGCCTGACGGTCATCGCGCTGGTCGGCGTCGTCGCCCGCTGGATGACGCCCGGCCGGGGCAGGCACCGGATGGCGGCCTCCTGACCCGGCCGGTGGTGCGGCGTCCGGGAGGGTTCAGCCGATCCACACCGTGGTGACGTTGCAGAACTCCCGGATGCCGTGCCCGGACAGCTCCCGGCCGAAGCCCGAGCGCTTGACGCCGCCGAAGGGCAGCGCCGGGTGGGAGGCCGTCATGCCATTGAAGAACACCCCGCCGGCCTGGATGTCGCGGACGAAGCGCTCCTGCTCGGTCTGGTCGTTCGTCCAGACGTTGGAGCTGAGCCCGAACGGGGTGTCGTTGGCGACCGCCACCGCCTCGTCCAGGTCGGCGACCCGGTAGACGGTGGCGACCGGGCCGAAGGTCTCCTCGTGGTGGATCCGCATCGCCGGGGTGATGCCGGTCAATACGGTCGGCTCGTAGAAGTAGCCGGTGTCCCAGCCCATCGGGCGGTCGCCGCCGCACTCGACCCGGGCGCCGTGGGTGCGGGCATCTTCGACCAGCTCCTCCAGGTCGTCCCGGCCCTGGCGGCTGGCCAGCGGGCCGACGTCGGTGCTCTCGTCCATCGGGTCGCCGACCCGCAGGGAGCGCATCGCCTCGGTGAAGGCGGCGGTGAAGCGGTCATAGACGTCGGTGTGCACGATGAAGCGCTTGGCCGCGATGCACGACTGGCCGTTGTTCTGCACCCGGGCGCGGACGGCGGTTCCCACAGCCGCGTCCAGGTCGGCGCTCGGCATCACCACGTACGGGTCGCTGCCGCCCAGCTCCAGCACCGCCTTCTTCACCTCGTCAGCCGCGGCGGAGGCGACCGCCCGCCCGGCCGGCTCGCTGCCGGTGAGGGTGACGGCGGCGACCCGGTGGTCCCGGACCACGCCCTCGACCGCGCCCGAGCCGATCAGCAGGGTCTGGAAGCAGCCCTCGGGGAAGCCGGCCCGCTGGAACAGCTCCTCGATCGCGAGCGCCGTCCGCGGGACGTTCGAGGCGTGCTTGAGCAGGCCCACGTTGCCCGCCATCAGGGCGGGCGCGGCGAAGCGGATCACCTGCCAGAACGGGAAGTTCCACGGCATCACGGCGAGGACCGGGCCGATCGGGCGGTAGCGGACGTAGGCGCGGGCGGCCCCGGAGTCGGCCACGTCGGCCAGGGCCGGGTGCTCGTCGGCGAGCAACTCCTCGGCGTTCTCGGCGTACCAGCGCATCGCCTTGGCGCACTTGGCGGCCTCGGCCCGGGCGGCGGCGAGCGGCTTGCCCATCTCCTCGGTCATGGTGCGGGCGACGGCCTCCTGGGCCTGGTCCAGCAGGTCGGCGGCCCGGCGCATCAGCTCGGCGCGGGCGGCGAAGGAGGTGTGGCGGTAGCTCTGGAAGGCGGCCTCGGCGCTGGCCAGCCGTCGCTCGATCCCGGCTGCGTCGAGCGGTTCGAAGGTCTGGACGGTCTCGCCGGTCGCGGGGTTGACGCTGGCGATGGGCATGCGGGGCTCCCTGGGGTCCGGGTCCGGTGCGTCTGCCCTCACACCCTCCCCGACGGCCCGCCCCCGGGCACGCCACCGTCGCCCGGCGTGTCCCGCCGGGGCGCGTTCGGGTGGCGGCGTCACTCCGGCAGCGACTCCACCCGGGCCGCCGCTTCCCGGGCCCGGGCCCCGGCCCTGGTCCGGGCGGCGGTCACCTGCCGGTTGGGGAAGCGGTGCAGGTACTCGGCCTCCAGCTGGCCGGTGCGCAGCGTGTGCCGCTTCAGCGCATCCTCCGAGCCGTACAGGAACGTCTCGTGGCGCGTGCGGTGCAGCTGCTCCAGCTCGTGCAGGAGGGTGTCGTTGCCCAGAGCGTGCGGGGAGATGCCCTCGGGCCGGATGTGCGTGTCGTCGGCGTGCCGCATCTTGGTACCTCCTCGGCGGAAGTCCCCTCCTACCGGGTGCCCGGTGCCCGGCGCCGGTACACCCGTTCGAGCGGGGTGGCGATGGAGGCCGGCGAGACCGTCAGCCGGCTCGGCAGCAGTATCACCTCCATCGCGCTGCCGCTGGTCGCGGTGCTGGCCCTGGGTGCCGGGCCGATCGCGGCCGGCCTGCTGACCGGTGCCGTCTGGCTGCCGTGGCTGCTGTTCGGCCTGCCTGCCGGGACGGCGGAGTGCTCGGCGCACTGGTGGCCCGGCCGCTCTGCAGGCGCCTGGGCACCGCGCGCGGAGTGCGGATCGTGCTGGTCACCGCCGCGCCCTTCGGTCTGCTGATACCGCTGGCCGGCCCCGGCCTCGGCGCCGCGCTCTACCTGGTCGGGCTGCTCGCGGTGGTCGCGGCGGTGGTGTTCGTCAACGTCGGTCTCAACAGCTTCCGGCAGTCCTACACCCCGCCCGCGCTGCTCAGCCGGGTGGGCGCCACCTCGATGTTCGCCAACCACGCCACCATCCCGCTCGGCGCCCTGGTGGGCGGCGGGCTGGGCGCCGCGATCGGACTGCGGGCCACCATGTGGGTGATGACCGGCCTGCTGGCGCTGTGCGGCGCGCTCCCGCTGCTGTCGCCGCTGCACAGCGTCCGGGAGCTGCCGACCACGCCCCCGCAGCCGGGAACGATCGTAGGATGAATTCCTCCGAATCTTCGGGTTCGCCCAACTACCTCCGGACAGGTCGCTGATGCCGCTTCCCAAGGCCGAACTCCACCTGCACATCGAAGGCACCCTGGAGCCCGAACTCGCCTTCGCGCTCGCCGAGCGCAACGCCGTCCAGCTCCCGTACGCCGACACCGAGGAGCTGCGGAAGGCGTACTCCTTCAGCGGCCTGCAGTCCTTCCTGGACCTCTACTACGCGCTGATGGCCGTGCTGCGCACCGAGCGGGACTTCACCGACCTCGCCGACGCGTACCTGGCTCGGGCCGCCGAGCAGGGCGTGCGGCACGCCGAGATCTTCTTCGACCCGCAGGCGCACACCGCCCGCGGCGTGCCGCTCGGTGTGGTGATGGACGGGCTGACGCGGGCACTGTCACGCAGCGAGGAGCGGTACGGCATCAGCACCCAGCTGATCATGTGCTTCCTGCGCGACGAGTCCGCCGACTCGGCGCTGGAGACCTTCGAGGCCGCCCGCCCGTACTTCGACCGGATCACCGGCATCGGCCTGGACTCGGCCGAGGTCGGCAACCCGCCGGCGAAGTTCCGCGAGGTCTACCGCCGCGCCGCCGAGGCCGGCCTGCGGCGCGTCGCCCACGCGGGCGAGGAGGGCCCGGCCTCGTACATCACCGAGGCGCTGGACGTCCTCGGCGTGGAGCGGATCGACCACGGCCTGCGCTGCCTGGAGGACGACGAACTCGTCGCCCGCCTGCTCCGCGAGCAGATCCCGCTCACCCTCTGCCCGCTCTCCAACGTCCGCCTGCGCTGCATCGACACCCTCGCCGACCACCCGCTGCGCGAGATGCTCGACGCCGGCCTGCTGGTCACCGTCAACTCCGACGACCCGGCCTACTTCGGCGGCTACGTCGAGGACAACTTCCGGGCCGTCCGCCAGGCCCTCGCCCTCGACCAGGAGACCACGCGCCGACTGGCCGCCAACTCCTTCCGGGCCTCCTTCATCGACGACCGGCGCCGGGCCGAACTCCTCGCCGAGGTCGAGCGGTTCAGCTTCGCCCCGGCCGAGGGCTGACGGAACCGACGGAACCGACGGGCGTGGCGGAGCCCGCCGCCGCGCCCGACCGTTCGAGGAGGGGCCGCCGCCCCCGGCACCAGGACGGAGGCGGCGAACGGGAATCAGATCAGGGTGCTCCAGTAGTACCAGAACCGGTTGAGGATCAGCAGCGCGATCACCGCGTACCAGAGCGCCGGGACCACCCAGTGGTAGCGCGCGGCCTCCCGGACCACCGCCCGCATCCGCCGGCCCACCGGGATCACACCGCTGCGCAGGTCGTGCAGGGTGGTGTACCAGAACAGCGGGACCATCGCCGCCCAGACCACCATGCAGTACGGGCAGAGCGCGCCGATCCGGTACAGCGCCTGGTACATCAGCCAGGTCACGAAGCCGATCCCGAAGACCGTCCCGGCCTGCAGGCCGAGCCAGAACCAGCGCCGGTACGCCGCCCCGGCGAGCAGCCCGGCGCCGACCGCGACGACGACCCCGAAGCCGACCAGGCCGATCAGTGAGTTGGGGAAGCCGAAGGCCTCCGCCTGGTCGCTGCGCATGATCGAGCCGCAGCTGATGATCGGATTGATGTTGCAGCTGGGGACGTACGACGGGTCCTGCAGCAGCCGGATCTTGTCCAGGGTGAGGACCGTCGAGGCGAACAGCCCGACCGCACCGCCGATCACCAGCAGCCACGCGAACGGACGGCCCGCGCCGTGGGTCCGCGCGGCGGGCGCGGCGGCCGTCACCCGGTCACCTGCTTGACCAGCGCGGTGAACTGCTCGGGGGAGGCGGCCTTGCCGTTGGTGAGGACGTCCAGCTTCTTGCCGTCCAGCCTGACGGTCGGGGTGCCGGTCACGTCGCTCTTGTTGAACTCCTCGTTGACCTTGGCCGCCCACGGAGCGTAGGTGCCGTCCTGGACGGCCTTGACGAAGGCGTCGGTCTTCAGGCCCGGCACCTGGCCGGCCAGGTCGAGGATGCGGTTGACGTCGCCGAAGGCGTCGCTGCGCTCGTCCGGCTGGTTGGCGTAGAGCACGTCGTGGAACTGCTTGAACTTGTCCACGCCCTCGTTGAGCGCGGCGCCGGCGGCGGCCAGCGCGGTGCGCGAACCCTTGCCGCCGAGGTTCTTGTCCAGGAACGTCGCCAGGTGGTACTCGACCTTGTAGGTGCCGTTGTCGGCGAGTTGCTGGACGGTCTTGCCGGTGGTGGTCTCCAGCTGCTCGCAGAACGGGCAGCGGAAGTCCTCGTAGACCTCCAGGGTGTGCGGGGCGTCGGCCTTGCCGTAGGTGATCACGGTGCCGTCGGTGCCGGTCGCGTTGGCCGGGACGACCAGCGGGCCGTTCGCGCCGGCGTCCGACGAGGCGCCGGAGGAGCCGCCGACGGCGAAGGCCACGCCCGCCGCGAGGGCGAGCACGGCGGCGGAGGCGGCGCCGACCACCACCCGGCGGCGGATCCGGTCGGAGCGCTCGGCCTGGGCGCGGGCGGTGTGCATGCGCTCGGTGGCGGTGGTCTTCTTTCCGGTGTTGCGGGTGTTGCTCATGAGGTGTCGTCCTGTGCTCTCGTGTGCTCTCGGGCATGCGGAGGTGCGGGCGCGACGGATCAGGGTCAGCGCCGGGGAGAGAGGACCGGCCGAGCGAAGGGTCTGCTCAGACGGCCAGGGCGAACACCGGCGGACCGCGCCGGACAGCCGGACGGACGACCACGTCCTCGGCCGGGACCAGCGGGCGGCTGGCCGGGGGGAACGGCACCCGCGCCACCGGCCGGGCCGGGACGGGCGCGGCGAGCAGCAGCAGCAGCCAGCGGGCGGCCGCCGGGGAGTGCCGGTGCAGGAACTCGCCCAGCACCCGGACGGCATCGACGAGGCTGGCCAGCGCCGCGTCCGCGCGGCGCAGCCAGAACGCACCGGCCAGCGCGATCACCGTGTGCAGCAGCAGGAGCAGCAGGACGCCGGTCTGCGGGGAGACCCCGTGGCCGAGCAGGAACCCGCCGAGCGAGCCACCGCCGCACAGCAACGGCTGGAAGCCGTGCGCGGCGCCGGGCGGCAGGGAGGGACAGGTGCTCTGCGCCAGGTCGAACAGCCCGCTGACTCCCAGCTCCAGCGGCAGGAACACCGCCGCGATGGCCGGGTAGCCGCGCTCACGGCCGGCCAGCGCGAAGGCGACGGCGAACACCGCGACCGAGGCCAGACACATCGTGCCGACCGGCAGCGCCCGGCCGGTGACCAGCACCTGGCCGAGCCCGGCGAGCAGCACGACGAGCGCGGCGAAGACCGCCGCGCGGAGCGTCCTGGTGACCCGTCCGATGTCCATGGCATCCGAGTCTGCCACAGGTCGAACGCGGAACGGTCCGGTGGAGGGCGGGCTGTGAAGAGCCTCACCACCCTTGCTGAGCTGGGCTTATGTGACTCTTACGGGTGCTCGTGAGAGTCGCGCAGGTGGCCGTCGGCGGCGCTCACCCGGGCCTCGACCAGCTCCCGGAAGTGCTCCAGATCCCCGCGCACCGCCCGCTCGATAGCCCCGGCCTGGGCGAAGCCGCGCGGTCCGCCGAACTCGTGCTGCACCGCCTCCGGGTCGTACTCCACCCGGATCTGCAGCCGGGTGCGCCGGGCGTCGAGCGGCAGCAGCGCGAAGGCACCGCTCAGATGGGCGGAGCTCAGCGTCCGCCAGGCCATCACCCGGCCCCGCCCGCGATCGGTGATCTCGGTGTCGACGGAGAGCTCGGCGTCGCCGACCCGCACCCCGAGGTGCGCGAGGTTGCGGCCGTGCGGGTGGGCGCTGCGGACGCCGTCGACGAACTGCGGGTACTCGTGCACCCGGTGCAGCTGATCCCAGGCGACGAGGACGGGGGCGGCGATGTCGATCTGTTCCTCAAGCGTGCTCATACGCCCTCCTCGCTGCGCTAGGTAGGCGCTTCGCACAACGCGCGCCCTCGATGACTCGCTCGCTGCGCTCGCTCATTGCGGCGCCTCCTCGCGTCCCAGCCTGCTCTTCGGGGGAGGGGGAGGCAAAGCGGGGAGCTGGGTGGGGGACGCGGCGTCGGGGAGGACGGCCGACGGAGGGAGGAGGGGGTGGCGCGAGGCGGGGAGGCAAGAGGCGGGGAGGCGAAGGGGCCGGGCGGTGCGCGGGGCGGGCGGGTGGGGCGGGGGTGCGGGAGACTGGACGCATGCCGGAGCTGCCCGAGGTGGAGGCGTTGAGCGCCTTCCTGTCCGAGCGGCTGACCGGGCGGGTGATCGCCCGGGTGCAGCCGGTGGCGGTCAGCGCGCTGAAGACGTACGACCCGCCGGCGACGGCGCTGGAGGGGCGGACGGTCGGGCCGGTGAAGCGGCGAGGGAAGTTCCTGGACATCGAGGCCGGCGGGCTGCACCTGGTGGTCCACCTCGCCCGGGCCGGCTGGCTGCGCTGGAAGGACAGCCTGCCCGCCGAGCCGCCGCGCCCGAGCCCGAAGAACCCGCTGGCGCTGCGGCTGCGGCTGGAGGGTGAGGCCGGGGACGGCTTCGACCTGACCGAGGCGGGGACGAAGAAGGGGCTCGCGGTCTATGTGGTGAAGGATCCGGCCGAGGTGCCGGGCGTCGCCGGGCTGGGCCCGGACCCGTTGGACCCGGGCTTCACGCTCGACGACTTCGCCGCCCTGATGCGGGGCGACCGGCGCCGGCTCAAGGGCGTGCTGCGGGACCAGAGCGTGCTGGCGGGCGTGGGCAACGCCTACTCGGACGAGGTGCTGCACGCGGCCCGGATGTCGCCGTACAAGCTGGCCGCCAGCCTGACCGAGGAGGAGACGGCGCGGCTGTACGAGGCGCTCGGCAGCACGCTGCGCGACGCGGTGGAGCGCTCGCACGGGCTGGCGGCGGGGGAACTGAAGGCGGAGAAGAAGCTCGGGCTGCGGGTGCACGGCCGGACCGGCCAGCCCTGCCCGGTCTGCGGGGACACCGTGCGTGAGGTGTCCTTCTCGGACTCCTCGCTGCAGTACTGCCCGACCTGCCAGACCGGGGGCAAGCCGCTGGCGGACCGGCGGCTGTCGCGGTTGCTGAAGTGACACCCCGGGCGGGACGGTCCGCGGACCGCCCCGCCCGGGCGAGCTCAGCGCTTGATGGCGACGCCGCCCCAGTAGTACGCCGCCTTCGGGTCCGCCGGCGGCTCGCCGTCCGGGCGCCAGGCCAGGACCGGGGCGACGCCCGGCTCGACCAGCTCCCAGCCGTCGAAGAAGCGGAGCACGTCGTCGTAGCCGCGCGGCACCAGGGTCATCCCGCCGGCCCGGGCGGCCTCGGCGACCTTGCCGACCGCCTCCGGGTCGAAGTCCGGGGTGGGGGTGGTGAGGGCGATGCCGCTGCCGACGGGCAGGGCGTCGCGCAGCGCGGCGACGCGGCCCCCCGGGTCGTCCTCGTCGGCGATCAGCATCAGCACGGCGATCATCAGCAGGCCGACCGGCTGGGTGAGGTCCAGGGTGGAGGTGAGCGCCGGGTCGGCGAACAGCTCCTCGGGCTTGCGCAGGTCGGCGTGGATGTAGGTGGTGCGGCTGGCCGGGCCGGAGACCATCAGGGCGCGGGCGTGGGCGAGCACGATCGGGTCGTTGTCGACGTAGACCACCCGGGTGCCGGGGCTGACGGCCTCGGCGATCTCATGGGTGTTCGGCGAGGTGGGGATGCCGGTGCCGAGGTCGAGGAACTGGCGGATGCCGTGCTCCCGGGCCAGGTAACGGACGGCTCGGCCCTGGAAGGCGCGGTTGGCCCTGGCCATCTCCTTGACGCTCGGCACGGCCTCCTTGATGGCCTGCCCCATGGCGCGGTCCGGCGGGAAGTTGGTCTTGCCGCCCAGCCAGTAGTCGTAGACGCGCGCCGAGTGCGGGGTGGTGGTGTCGACACCGAAACGTTCCCACTGGCTCGGCCCGGCGGGGTCCTCGTCCTGTGGGCCCTGCTGGGGGAAGTCCTGACTTGTCGTCATGGCCACGTCCTCTGATGGCAGATCATCACACTGAGGAAGGCACAGCGTAGCGGCCCTGACGGGAGGCCGGGCGTCCGGTCGGGGAAGAGTCGGGGCGGCGCCGGGCACGGGGGTGTGCGACAGGTCGTCCTTGGGCTGTCGGAGTGGTGATCGGGGCCGTCGGAGTTGCGCTCGGAGAGCGGCGGTGACTCGCGGGGCAAGCATCCAGCATGCTGTCTGATCGTCAGATTAATGCTCCGAATACGTCTCGGATCACTTCGCGCAGGTTGCTGCTGGTCGCCGCCGGGATGTCCCTGCTGGGTGCGGCCACCGGCTGCGAGAGTCCCTGGAGCGACGGGGACGCCGCCTCGCCCTTGGCCGTGCCCTCACCGGCGCCGCCCTCCGCCCCCGCCCCTGCCCCTGCTTCCGCCTCCCCGTCCGGCTCTTCGTCCGCCGCCGCGGACGAAGAGCCCGTGCGCCGGGTGCTCACCGACGCGGAGAGCAAGCCGGTGTACGAGCTGGACGCGGGGCGACGGGTGGTGGCGCTCACCATCGACGACGGCCCGGACCCCCGGTACACGCCGGCCGTGCTGGCGCTGCTCCAGCAGTACGGGATCCGGGCGACCTTCTTCCTGGTCGGCGAGAACGTCGTCGAGCACGCGGCCCTGGTGAAGGAGATCGCCGACCGCGGCCACCACGTCGGCAACCACACCTGGACCCATCCGGACCTGCGGCACATGCCCGAGGACGCGGTCCGGGACGAACTGGAGCGCACCTCCGACCTGCTGCACCGGACCACCGGTCGGCAGCCCACCTGGTTCCGCGCGCCGGGCGGGGACTGGTCGCCGGTGTCGCTCAAGGTGGCCGCCGACCTCGGGATGCGGAACATGGCCTGGTCGGTGGACCCGCGGGACTGGGCCCGGCCGGGCACCTCGGCGATCACCGACCGGATCCTCAAGGGCACCCGGCCCGGGGCGATCGTGCTCAACCACGACGGCGGCGGGGACCGCTCGCAGACGGTGGCGGCGCTGAAGGCGTATCTCCCGGTGCTGATCGACTCGGGGTACCTCTTCACGGCGCCGCCGAACTGACATGCGAATTCAGGCTGTCGGGCGCCTGATATCGGCAGGCATTGGCCGGTGGCGCGGGTAGCGGCTTTGCCGTCTAAACCACTCGAAAGGGTGGTTTGGGAGAACCGTTTCTGCGGATTCTGGGCCTCTAGGGTGATCTCGCACCAATCCCTCAGGTACCGCGCGTACCACCTGAAAGGCCCTCACCCATGCGTCTCCGCAACGCCGCGCTCGCCGTCGCCAGTGCCGTCGCCCTCGTCCTCGCCGTTCCGATGTCCGCCAACGCCGCCACCGGTGATTTCCTCTACAAGGTCGGCCCGTTCCCGGGCGTTCCGGCCGGGATCGCCGACCCGGGGAGCGGCAAGTGCATCGACCTTCCGTTCACCACTGAACAGGACCCGGGCTTCGCTCCGGAGAACTTCACCAACTCCACGGCGACGGTGTTCCTCGACTTCGCCTGCTCGGGTGACGTCTTCTACGTGATGAACCCCGGCAAGAGGCTCGGCGACCGACTGAAGCTGCGCTCCGTGGTCTTCTCCTGACCCTCGGACCCCTCTCCGATCCGGCCGCCCCCTTCTCCGACCCGGGCCGGCGACGCGCGGGGCGGTTCGGCGACGGCCTGGAACCGTCGAGCTGCCCGCCAGGACGGCATGCGCGTAGCGTGACAGGGAGGGGGACGCCGTCCCGGCCACGGAGGAGGAGCGATGTCCGTACCGGAACTGGATGTGGGGAAACAGGAGGACTTCGCCGGACGCGTGGTGGAAGTTCTGAACGATGCCTGCCTGGGACTCCTGACCAGCATCGGGCACCAGACCGGGCTCTTCGACGTGATGGCCGGGCTCGCGCCGTCGACCAGCGAGGAGATCGCACGCGCCGCCGGGTTGAACGAGCGCTACGTGCGCGAGTGGCTGGGCGGCATGGTGGTCGCCGGGTTCGTCGAGTACGACCCGGGGCAGCGCACCTACTCGCTGCCGCCCGAGCACGCGGCGTCACTGACCAGAGCGGCCGGCCCGGAGAACATGGCGGGCATGATGCCGTTCCTCGCCATGATGGGTGAGGTCGAGCAGGAGCTGCTCGGCCACTTCCGCACCGGCGGCGGAATGCCGTACTCGGCGTACCCGCGCTTCCGGCGGCTGCAGGCGGAGGAGACCGCCCAGGTGTACGACCAGGCGCTGGTGGACGCGATCGTGCCGCTCGCGCCCGGGCTGACCGAGCGGCTGCGGGCCGGGATCGACGCGCTGGACGTCGGCACCGGGCAGGGGCACGCCGTCACCGTGCTCGCCAGGGCCTTCCCCGAGAGCCGGTTCACCGGCATCGACATCTCCGCCGAGGGCGTCGCCGCCGCCCGCGAATCGGCGACCGGCCTCGGCCTCCACAACGCCTGGTTCGAAGTCGCCGACTCCGCCGAGCTGACCGGCCGGTACGACCTGGTGACCGCCTTCGACGTGATCCACGACCTGGCCCGGCCGACCCGCACGCTGGCAGCGATCGCGGGCGCGCTGCGGCCCGACGGCGTCTTCCTGATGGGCGACATCTCGGCCAGCAGCAAGCTGGAGGAGAACATCGACCATCCGCTGGCGCCCGCGCTGTACACCTTCTCGACCTTCTACTGCATGCCGGTCTCGCTCGGCGAGGGCGGCGAGGGGCTCGGGACCGTCTGGGGCGAGCAGACGGCCCGGCGGATGCTGGCGGAGGCCGGGTTCCGGTCGGTGGACGTGAAGCGCGTCGAGAATGACGTGCTGAACCTGTACTACGTGGCGCGGCCGGACGGTGCGGCGGGCGGCTGAGCGGACCGTCCCGGTTCCGGTTGGGCCGGGGGTGGCCGGGGGCGGGCCGGGTGGCGGGGTGGCCGCGGTCGGGCGGTCGGCGTAGCTTCGAACTGTCCGGCCCGGTCGCCGGCGCCCCGCCGTGCCCAGTGCGGCCCGTCAGTGCCCGTGGTCGGGCGCCGCAGCCTGGGCAGAGCGAAGGAGGGCCTGGGATGACCGGCAACGGTTACGCACACCCCGAGGCGCTGGTCCGCACCGAGTGGCTGGCCCACCACCTGGACGACGGGACGATCCGGATCGTCGAGGTGGACGAGGACACCACCGCCTACGACCGGGACCACATCCCCGGCGCGGTCGGCTGGAACTGGACCACCGACCTGCACAGCCAGGTCGGCCGGGACTACGTCGACCGCGAGGGCGTCCAGCACCTGCTGCGGGCGGCCGGGGTGGAGGACGACACCACCGTGGTGCTGTACGGCGGCAACAACAACTGGTTCGCCGCGTACGCCTACTGGCTGCTGCGACTGCGCGGCTTCGGGCCGGTGCGGCTTCTGGACGGCGGGCGCAAGAAGTGGGAGCTGGAGGGGCGGGAGCTCACCCGGGAAGTGATGGACTACCAGCACACCGGCTACCGGCTGACCGGGCCGGAGCGCCCCGAGCTGCGGGCGCTGCGGGACGAGGTACTGGCCAAGGCCGAGGTGTTCGCCAAGCCGGGCGCGGACGCGGTGCTGGTGGACGTCCGCTCCCCGGCGGAGTTCCGGGGCGAGCTGATCGCGCCTCCGCACCTGCCGCAGGAACAGGCCCAGGTGCCCGGGCACATCCCGGGGGCGGTGAACGTGCCCTGGTCGCAGGCGGCCAACGACGACGGGTCGTTCCGGTCGGCGGAGGAGCTGCGGGCGCTGTACGGGGGCAAGGGCGTGGAGGCGGAGCGCGAGGTGATCGCCTACTGCCGGATCGGCGAGCGGTCGGCGCACACCTGGTTCGCGCTCACCGAGCTGCTGGGGTACCCGCACGTGAAGAACTACGACGGCTCGTGGACGGAGTACGGCTCGCTGGTCCGGGCGCCGGTGGCGCTGGGGGCGTAGTGCGCCGCCGTTCGGGTGGGGCGGCTGTGGGGCGTGAGTGACGGGTGGGGCGTGCGGCGGTGCTGTGGCGCCGTCATTTCGGCGTGTTTCTTTTCATGAACATCTCACGATCGGGGAGTGGGCCGCGGTCCACCGGGACAAGGATCGATCCAACCCATCGTTCCGGTGATCCTGGAGGACCACGTTGCGCAAGAGGCTGATCGTCTCTGCTGCCAGTGCCCTGAGCCTGTTCCTGGCCGTCCCCGCCTCCGCCGCCGACTTCCAACCCGGCGCAGCCGGGGTCGGCGACTCCTACTACCCGACCTACGGCAACGGCGGATACCGCGTCTCGCACTACGACATCCGCCTGAAATACCAGCCCACCACCGACGAACTGGAGGGCACCACCACCATCCTCGCCACGGCGACCCAGGACCTGTCCCGGTTCAACCTCGACTTCGCGCTGAACGTCTCGGAGGTCCGGGTCAACGGGCGGCCCGCGACCTTCGCCACCAGCGGCGAGCAGGAACTGGAGATCACCCCGGCCCGGCCGCTGGCCAAGGGCAGCCAGGCCACCGTGGTGGTGCGCTACAAGGGCGTGCCGTCCACCGTGAAGAAGTACGGCTTCACCGCCTGGCTGCGCACGCCGGACGGCGCGGTGGCGGCGGGCGAGCCCGAGTCGGCCTGGTGGTGGTTCCCGAGCAACGACCACCCGAGCGACAAGGCCACCTTCGACGTCTCGGTGCAGGTGCCGGACGGCAACCAGGTGATCAGCAACGGCATCCTGACCGGCGCCACCTCGCAGGCCGGCTGGACCCGCTACAGCTGGCGGGAGAGCAAGCCCCAGGCGACGTATCTGGCCACGCTCGCGGTCGGCAAGTTCGACATCAGCACGGACACCACGCCGAGCGGGCTGCCGGTCTACAACGCGTACAGCAAGGACCTCGGCGACAACGCGGACGCGGCCCGGGCCAGCGTCGAGCGCACGGGTGAGCTGGTGGACTGGCTGAGCGGCATCTTCGGCGACTACCCGTTCAGCTCGGTCGGCGGCTACGTCCCCAACGTCCCGACCGGCTTCGCCCTGGAGGCCCAGACCCGGGTCTTCTACAGCCCCCGGCAGTTCGCCAAGGGCGCCAACACCTCGGTGGTCGTCCACGAGCTGGCCCACCAGTGGTACGGCGACAGCGTCTCGCTCTCCCGCTGGAGCGACATCTGGCTGAACGAGGGCTTCGCCCGGTACGCGCAGTTCCTCTGGTCCGAGCACGAGAACGAGGGCACCGCGCAGGAGCTGGCCGACTACGTCTACGCCTCGCACCCGGCCGGCGACCCGTTCTGGACCGTCAAGCCGGGTGACCCGGGCCCGGACAACCAGTTCGCCAGCGCCGTGTACGACCGGGGCGCGGTGGCCATCCAGGCGCTGCGCAACACCGTCGGGGACGAGAAGTTCTTCCAGATCCTCAAGGGCTGGCCCACCGAGCGCCGCTACGGCAACGCGACCATCCCGGAGTTCCAGGCGTACGCGGAGAAGGTCTCCGGGCAGAAGCTCGGCGACCTCTTCAACACCTGGCTGTTCACCGCCGCCAAGCCGGCCGTCGGGCCGGTGCCGGCGGGCACCGCGGCCGCCGCCTCGCTGGCGCCGGGGGCGGACCGGGGTGACGGGCAGCTACCGGTGGAGCCGAAGTCCTGGAAGAAGATCCAGGACAGCACCGCGCTGCACGACGCCGAGCGCTGACGCCGCACTGGTGCTCAGCAGCCCGGTGAAATGACGGGTACGGCCCGGTCGCTCATGGACGTGAGCGGCCGCGCCGTGCCGCTCCGGGGCCGTCGGCCGCCAGCAGTTCGGTGAGGCGGCGGACGGCGAAGGGTATGAGGTCGCGGACCGGGATCAGTCGGCAGGGCGCGTTGCCGACCAGCACCTCGCGGATGCCGGCCCGCTCCTCGAACTCCCGCCCCACGACCGGGAAGTGGGTGTCGTTGTCGTTGCCCACGTCGGGTGTCTCGATCCAGACCCGCTCGCCCTGGATCGCCATCGGGAAGCGGCGCAGCTTGAGCCGGCGGTTGGGGGCGAAGGTCTCGGCGTAGTGCAGGAAGGTGTTGCGGTTGTGTCCGACGCCGATCAGCAGCACGTACCCGCCGAGGTCGTGCAGTGCGCCGAAGGGCGACTCCCGGCCGACGGCGAAGCCGAGCGAGCGGCGGGCCGTGACCTCCCGGGCGTGGGCGCCGACGGCGGCGACCGAGGCCTGTGGGTGGGCGCTGCGGAGGCTCTCCGGCAGGGCGCGCAGCGCCTCGGCTATCGCGCCCATCCGGGACGGCAGCTCGGGGTGGAACAGCGGGACGGCGGCCCGGAGTTCGGCGACCTCGGGGGTGGGCAGGCCGGCGTGGTCCGGCGCCGGGTCGCAGACCGTGCCGGTGGTGAAGGTGGGCACCGCGACGGTGCCGCCCGGCCCGACCGCCTCGCGCAGGCTGGCCACCACGGCCTCCGCGCCGCCCTCGACCCGGCCGAGGCTGGAGAGCGAGGAGTGCACGATCAGCGACATGTCCTCGCGGACGCCGACCCGGCGCCAGCCGTCCGCGAGGTCGGCGGTGGTGAGCGGGCTGGTGCCCGGTGTGGTCATGGGTCCCCCTGGGGTGACGGTGTCGCTGGTGGTTCCGGCGCCGGTCAGGGCGCCGTTGGAGCTGGTCCGATCATTCGCGCCCGACCATAGCCGGTGGCACTGACAATCGGTCAGGAGGGTGGCACCCTCCGTCAGCTGGCGGCCGCGTCGCAGGTCAGCGGGCCGCCGCCGCGGACGAGGATCCGCATGGGCTCCAGGCTAGGGCCCGGTGTCAACCGGTTTGGTCAGACGGTGTGCGGGAGCTTCGGGCAGTCGGTGGAGCCGGTGGCCTCCTGGCCGGGGAGATGGGTCGGGTCCAGGGGGTGAGCGGGGTGGCGCGGGCCGTACTCGGGATGCAGGAACTTCGTCGAGTGGTCACCCTATGGCTCTCCGATGTGCGTCGGTCGGTACGTCGGTGCCGGTGCGTCGGGAGCGCGGGTGCTGCTGGGGAGAGTGCGGCGTACCGCCCGCCGGGCGTCGAGGGGCCGGTGCGTCGTGGTCGATCGAGGGGTCCCGGGTTCTGCGGCTTCCAAATTTCTCTCGATGTGAAGTATCTTGATGTCGAGATTGATGTGATCGCGAAACGGGGGACCGGTTCATGCGGGGGAACGGACTGTTGGCGCAGCTGCGGCGGCCGCCGGGCGGGCGGGACGCGCGGATCATGCTGCTGGCCGAGGGTGCGGACCGGACCGGGACCGGGGTGTGGGCGGCCGCCTCGGTGCTCTACTTCACCTACGTCTGCGGGATGGACGCGGGGCGGCTCGGTCTGCTGCTCGGGGTCGGCGCGGTGGCGGGGATAGCCGGATCGCCGCTGGCCGGCCGGGCGGCCGAGCGGCTGCCGGTGCGCGGGCTGCTGATCGGCTGCCACCTGCTGCGGCTGGGGACCATGGGCCTGCTGCTGGTGGTCGACCACTTCGCCGCGCTGCTGGCGGTCGTCGCCCTGACCTGCCTGGCCGAGCGGGGCGCCAAGACCCTGGAGATGCTCTTCGCCACCCGGGTCGCGGGCGAGCGGCGCGGCACCTACCAGGCACTGTTCCGCAGCGTGGCCAACGCCGGGTACGCGGTCGGCGCGGGCGTCGCGGCGGTCGGCCTGGCGGTGGGGACGACGACCGCC
The DNA here is from genome assembly GCF_053598235.1 of Kitasatospora sp. NPDC001159. Classification (NCBI taxonomy): domain Bacteria; kingdom Bacillati; phylum Actinomycetota; class Actinomycetes; order Kitasatosporales; family Streptomycetaceae; genus Kitasatospora; species Kitasatospora sp. NPDC001159. The sequence goes on along the minus strand of NZ_JBSFJV010000008.1, from coordinate 85,091 downwards.
TACCGCGCGCTGATCCTGGCCAACGCGCTCTCCTACGTCCTGGCCGCGGCGATGATCTGGCGCACCGAGGAGCCGGACGGCCGCGGGCTGGTGGCGGCGCCCGAGCCCGCGGAGGCGGGCGGTGGGCCGGCGGGCGGTGCGCCGGCGGACGCGCCGAGCCCCTGGCGGGACCGCGGCTACTTGCTGTTCGTCCTGCTGGACCTGCCGATGTGTCTGGACGACTCGATCCTCAACGTCGGTCTGCCGCTGTGGCTGATCCACCACACCGACGCGCCGCACGCCCTCGTCCCGGTCTTCCTGACCCTCAACACCGTGCTGGTGGTGGTGTTGCAACTGCGGGTCTCCGCCTGGGCCGAGCGGTCGCGCGGGGCGACCACGGCGGTCGGCTGGTACGGGGTGATCCTGCTCGCCACCTGCGTGCTGATCGCGCTCTCCACGGGTGGCGGCCCGTGGATCGCCTCGATCGCCCTGCTGGCCGCCGCGGCGCTGGTCACCCTGGCCGAGCTGATGCGCTCGGTCAGCTCCTGGGAGTTGGCGGTCAGCCTGGCGCCGCCGCGGGCCCGGGCCTCGTACCTGGGGGTGGCGGGGATGTCCCAGTCGGTGCAGAAGTCGGTGGGGCCGATGCTGCTGACCAGCGCGGTGATGGCGGCCGGCCCGGTCGGCTGGCTGGCCCTCGGGGCCGCGTCCACCGGCCTCAGCGCGGTGCAGCGCCGGGCGAGCCTGCGGCGGCTGGCGGCGGTCGAGCCGGAGCGGGTCGCGGTCGGTGCCGGTGCCGGCATCGGATGAGGGGAGGTGCTGGCCCAGGGCCCTCCGCCCGCCTGGCAGACCCAGCCGCCCTTGACGTACGACGAGGAGTCGGCGCGCAGCTATCCGCTGGGCAACCTCAACTGCGGGCTGGTCCACGGCATTCCCGGCCCGTTGGCGATCACGGCCCTGTCGTCTGCCCGCGGCGTCGAGGTCGGGTGCTGCCGACGGTGTGCGGGTGCGAGTCAGCCGCGGTCGGCGGTGATGAGGTGGTAGTCGAGGAGGCCGTCGCGCCAGGCGGTCAGGAAGTGGCGGGTCCAGTGGGCGGGTGGGACGGAGCCGGCGAGGTAGCGGTCCAGACCTGGCCAGACGTCCGGGCCGATGGACTCGGTGGTGACGGTGGTGAAGCCGGCCCCGGCGAGGTCGGTGGTGAAGTCGTCCAGGGGATGGGCGACGTCCAGGCCGTCGGCGAAGCTGGCGAGTAGGATCTTGAGGCGCTCGGCTGCATCGGCGCCGGGGGCGGTGAAGAAGGTGGTGACCACCAGTCGGCCGCCGGGGCGCAGGACGCGGGCGGCCTCGCGGGCGAAACTGGTGAGTTCGCGGAAGTGCTGGGCGGCCTCGACGGAGTACAGGCCGTCCAGGGAGGCGTCGGGGAACGGGAGTTCGTCGGCCGAACCCAGGATGTAGGCGAGCCGGTCCGGATAGGTGGCCAGGGCCTTGGCGTTGACGGCGCGGGCGCGTTCGATCTGGTCCGGATGGATGTCCACACCCGTCACCGCCGCGAAGCGGAACTCCCGTAGGGCGAGGGCCGCGCCGAGGCCGCGGCCGCAGCCGACCTCGGCCAGGCGCAGCTGCTCGCGTGGCTCCGGGAAGGCGCGAAGCACCCGTCGGTAGAGCTGCTCCTGGCTGCGCACCCGGTCCTCGGGGGTCGGGGCGGTGAGGTCGATCCCTTGCCAGTCGCCGAAATTGATGAATCCGCCTGCGAAGCTGGCAGCCTTGGCCAGATCGTCGGTGCCGTAAGTCCGGCGCACGGTCGGGGGGATGTGGTTGTGGTCCATGGGCCGCTGGGTCTCCTGCTCGATGGGCGCCCGTCCGTCGGACGCGCCGAGGTACGTACCCAAACCGGTGGCGGTCCGAACACGTTACGTGACGGGCGGAGTTCGGTGGGGCGGGCGTCAGCCGGTCGAGTTGCGGCCGCCCGGGGTGGGCGGGGCCCAGGCGGGTGGGGCGGCGGCGTCCTTCGGTGGAAAACGCAGTGTCGGACCGGACGGTCGGTTCGCTACAGTCCGCTGGGGTTACCAGGTGATCACCGACGAACAGGAGCGGAGCCAGATGAGCACCGACACCCGACCCGTACCGGCGCTGACCGGGGGCGAGCGCGAGATGCTGCGCGGCTTCCTGGACTTCCACCGGGCGACCCTCGCGATGAAGTGCGAGGGCCTCACCGACGAACAGCTGCGGCAGCAGTCCAGTCCGCCGTCCACGCTGAGCCTGCTCGGGCTGGTCCGCCACATGGCGGAGGTCGAGCGGACCTGGTTCCGCAAGGTGATCAACGGCGAGGACATCCCGCTGGTCTGGTCCGAGGACGGTGACTACCAGGCGGCGTACGACGCCGCCGACGCCACTCGCGCCGAAGCCTTCGCCGCCTGGCAGGCCGAGGTCGAACACTCCCGCCGCATCGAACTCGCCGCCCCCTCCCTCGACGTCACCGGCTACCAGCCCCGCTGGGAGGCCGAGGTCTCGCTGCGCCTGGTGATCCTGCACCTCATCCACGAGTACGCCCGGCACAACGGGCACGCCGACTTCCTGCGCGAGGCCATCGACGGCACCGTCGGCGCGTAGCCGCTGACCCGCGCCCTACCAGCCGAGGAGGTGGGTGCGGGTGGTGAGGGCGATGAGGATGGATTCGGTCGTGGTTTCGGGGGTGAGGGCGGAGGTGTCGAGGGCGTGGGGGGCGGTGGGGGAGGACGGGTCGGACGCGAGGATGACGTAGTGGAGGGCGGCGCCGGTGGCGCGGCTCTCGCGGCGGAAGGTGGCCAGGGTCGGCGGGGTGGCCGGGCACTCGACGATGACCTGGTAGCCGCCGGTGGCGTAGGCGAAGGCGGCCTGGGCGGCGGCCGCGAAGGCCGTGGTGTTCTGGCGCGCGGCCTCCGGGAGGTGCGGCGGGAGCTGGCCGTTGCGGATGACCCGCAGGAAGTCGTCCGTCCGCAGGTGGACGCTCGGGTGCAGCTCCCGGGCGAGCAGGCCCGCGACCCGGCCGCCCCCGGCCCCGGTGGGGTCGACGAGGACCAGGACTCCCCCGGCGCCCCGGCCGCCCCCGAGCTCCGGCCCACCTACGGTCGTACGGTTCACAGCTGCTGATCCCTTCGCGGGCCGGGGACGGACGGGTAGCCGGGACGAGACGGTCGGAGTGCGAAGAAGCCGGTCGGCCGGGATGCGGACAACCGACCGCCTCATTCCTACGACTGATGCGTTTCGGGGATCAACCTAGTCCAAACGGGTGCCCCGAGTCGTCCCCCCTCCGCCCTGCGGGCGGGGCGGACCGGGCCGTCAGCGCTACCCGACGCGCAGCACGATCGGGTTGGTGAGCGCCGCCATCGGCCCCCAGGGCAGATCCTCGCCCATCGAGTTGCCCCTGCCCGGGGTGCCGTCCGCCTTCGGGTGGCGAACCTCGGCCCGGACGTAGGCGGCGAGCGAGGCGGTGGTGCGCCATACCACCGTGCCGGAGCCGTCGGCGGGCAGCGATTCCTGGTGCCGCTGCCCCTCGTCGGTGAGGAAGCGGACCGTACCGCCGGGCACCCCGGAGACGGTGAGCCGGACGTCCAACGGGGCGTCGGCCGGGACGGTCAGTTCCTCGCCGATGCCGGCCTGGCGGCCGGTCCCGGTGACGGTGAAGTCCAGCCGCACGGTGACGGACTCGGCGAGCCAGCTGCGCCCGGCGCGCAGCCCGTCCAGGACCGCGTCCCGGGTGAGGTCCTCGGCGAGGACGACGTTGTGCGGGGAGCCGATCACCTGGGGGGCGCTGTGGGCGTCGCTGTTGCCCATCGCGGGCAGCCAGGAGCGCCCGCCGCGCAGGGCGACGGCGAGCTGGGAGCCCCAGGTGTCCACGGCCGACTCGTCGTCGTACGTCCAGGGCCCGTTCCACACCTCGACGGCACCGGCCTGCTCGTAGCCGAACTTCCACTGGCAGGCGACGTACGGGCAGTACGGGTGCGCGGGTACCACCAGGCCGCCGGAGCGGTGTACCTGGCGGACGAAGCGCGGGTACTCCTCGTCGCGGGAGCGGTAGCGCCAGTCGACGAAGTGTCCGGCCTCCAGGCCCAGGGCCAGCCAGTGGCCGTTGCGGGTGGTGATCTCCTCACCCGGCAGGATCAGCAGGTCCGGGCCGGTCAGCGGGCCCCAAACGGCGTGCGAGGAACTGGTGTTGTGGTCGGTGGAGACGATGAAGTCCAGGCCGGCCGCGCGGGCCCCGGCGGCCACCTCCTCGGGCGGGCACCGACCGTCGGAGTGGACGGTGTGCAGGTGGCAGTCGCCCCGGTACCAGGCCCGGCCGCGGCCGCGGGCCCGCTCCGGCGGGTAGTGCGGGGTGAACTCCGGGCTGGGGGCGCCGAATCGGAGGATCACCTGGAGCCGGTAGTCCAGGCCCTGCGGGGCGATCTGGTACGGGCCGAGGACGACGTGCCAGGTGCCCGGGTTGATCGGGCCGGGGAGGTAGCCGGGGGTTGCGGTGTCGCGGGCGATCGCGAACTCGGTGCGGAAGCCGCCGGACCAGCCGCGGAAGCCGTCACCGCCGAGGTCGGTGCCGCGCTCGTCGAAGATGCCGATGTCGCAGGAGTTTCCGGGAGTGCCGGCCGGGACCTGCGGCTTGTCGAGCCGTAGGAGACCGCGATCTCACGGACGCCGTCGGGGACTTCGACCGGGAGGTAGACGAAGTCGGGGGCACCGGTGGGGAGGTGGCCGGTGAGGGTGAGGGTCCGGTCGGCCTGCCCCGCGGCGGCCGCCGCCGCCCCGGTGGCGGCGAGACCTAGGGCGGTGGCGGCGCCGGTGGCGAGGCCGGTGCGGAGCAGGTCGCGGCGGGCGGGGTGGGCCGGTTGTCCGGACTGCTTCGGCTGGGGCGGTTCGGTCGGTTCGGCGGGCATCGGGGCCTCCGGGCTGGGGTCGGCGGATCCGCTGGCTCGCCTACCCCGGGTGGTGAACCCGGGGTGAGGCGGAGCCCACCGGGGTGGGGCGGGCCGGTGAAAGGGGCCCGGGCGCAGGCGCGGGCGAGTTGCGGGGAGTGACGCTTGGTCGGTTCGTAGTCTGTGACACGTGATGACGGGTCGGGAGGCTGGTGTGGCACTGAGTCGGCGGGCGCTGTTGGCGGCGGCGGCGGTCGGTGGCGCGCTGGCGGGGTGCCGGACCAAGCGGGTCGCCGAGGAGGGCGGATCGGCCTCGCCGACAGTCTCCGCTGCGGCCTCGCCGTCCGCGACGCCGCCGGTCACGCCCTCAGCCACGCCGTCTGCCGGGCCGTCCGCGACTGCCTCCGCCGCGCCCGCCGCTCCTGCGGCGGCCCGGGAGCCGACCCGGGCCGAGGTGGTTCAGCGCTACGGCGACAGGGCCTCGAGCGACTGGGGCCTGGAGGTCGCCGGGGTGATGACCTCACTGCCCGAGGGCGGGGCCGCCATGGCGCTGACCTTCGACGCCTGCGGCGGCCCCGGCGGGAACGGCTACGACGCCGAGCTGATCGACTTGCTGCGCGATCGCGGCGTCCCGGCCACGCTCTTCCTGAACGCCCGCTGGATCGACGCCAACACGGACGTGTTCGAGCAGCTCGCCGCCGATCCGCTGTTCGAGATCGGCAACCACGGCACCGTGCACCGCCCGCTCTCGGTCACCGGCCGGTCCGCCTACGGGATCGCCGGCACGGGCGACGTCGGCGAGGTGTACGACGAGGTCGTGGGAAACGCCCACAAGCTGGCCGGGCTGCTCGGGCACCCGCCCCGGTTCTTCCGCTCCGGCACCGCGCACTACGACGACGTCGCCGCCCGGGTGGTCGCCGACCTGGGCGAACGCGTCGCGGGCTTCACCGTGAACGGGGACGGCGGGGCCACGCTCAGCGCCGCCGAGGTGCGGCGGGAGGTGGCGTCGGCTCCGCCCGGGGCGATCGTCATCGGCCACATGAACCGCCCGGGCGGCGGCACCGCCGCCGGGGTGGCGGCGGCGGTGCCGGGGCTGCTCGGGTCCGGGCGGCGGTTCGTCCGGCTGTCCGACGTGATGTGAGGCTGTCGGCTGTCCGGTGAGCGGGACTCGGTGCGAGCCCGGCGGGGAGTGTCGGCCCTGCGGCTTACGCCAGGCGGAGGCCGTCCGGGTGCTCTTCCTCGATGATCCGCACCAGCCAGTCGAAGACCGTCGGCCCCTTGCCCGCCCGGGCGGCGGACAGCTCGGCGCCGACGTGCTCGCGGTTGGCGGGGTGGCAGCGGGTGAGCCGCAGCTCCAGCTGGCGGACCGTCTCCGGGTAACCGAGGTTGTGGCGGGAGACCTCGTGGTCGCGCCACTCGATGACGTAGTCGCCGTCCTCGGGTGTGCCGTAGCCGCCGCGCAGGCAGTCGGCGAAGGCGTCGAGGTTGCGGCCGAAGTAGCCGTCCACGCCCATCTCCCGGCCGACCACGTCCCAGAAGTCGTCCAGGTTGCCGATCCTGCTGCCGTCGATCACATAAGTCACCGTCACGGGGTCGAGGATATGCCCGGGAGGCGCACGGGCCGGCGACGCACGGGTTACGGCTCGACGGCGATCGCGGTGGCGAGCAGCCCGTCGCGGACCGCCCAGCGGCCGTCGAAGCCCTCGATCCGGCGGCCGCCGACCATCGGGCCGGGGACCAGCAGCCGGGCGGAGAAGGTGCCGTCGGGGGAGAGGTCGAGCTCGGCCTCGTGGAAGTCCAGCCACAATTCGGTCAGCGGGAACCAGGCCTTGTAGACCGACTCCTTGGCGCTGAACAGGATCCGGTCCCACGGGGTGCCCGGGTGCTCGGCGGCGAGCTTCGTCAGCCGCTGCTGCTCGACCGGCAGGGCGATGGCGTCGAGCACGCCCTCCGGGAGCGGCAGCGCGGGCTCGGCGTCGATGCCGACGGAGGCGAGAGTGCCTGCCCGGGCGACGGCGGCGGCGCGGAAGCCGTCGCAGTGGGTGAGGCTGCCGGTCACGCCGTCCGGCCAGCTCGGGGCGCCGCGCAGGCCCGGGACGAGCGGGCGGTACGGGACGCCGAGCCGGGCCAGGGCGGCGCGGGCGCAGTGGCGCACGGTGGTGAACTCGCGGCGGCGCTTGTCGACGGCCTTGGCGACGACCGCCTCCTCGGCCGGCTCCAGCCGGGCCTCCGGCGGGTCGTCGTAGGCCACCTCGGTCACCACGACGTCCGGCAGCAGGTCCCCGATCACGCGTTCCCCCCTCGGTCGGTCGCGCGGGCGGGCGCCGCGCGGGACGAGCGTAACCCGGGTGGGCGGCCCCGGTCCGTGGTCTTGGCGAACCGAGGCTGTCCGTATCGGTGACTTGGGCCCGGGCTACTGGCCGAGCAGCCGGGCGAAGTCCAGCCCGGGGCTGCCGAGCGCGGGCAGTGTGCCGAGGTCGGTCACGCCGCCGACCGGGGTGCTGTAGCCCTGGTTCACCTCGCGGGGCGCGGCGATCGAGGGCGCGGCGATCGCCGGGCTCAGGACGACTGCGAGGAGCAGCGCGGCGAGTGCGGTGCGCATGTGACATGGCCTCCGGCGCCAGCGGGGGTGACGCCCTGTCAACACGCCGCACGGCACGGCGGGCACGTATCTTCGCTCCTTCGGTCGCATGAGTAAAGCTTCTTGCCTTGTGTTCATGACAACAGTAGAGAGGTCTGGACCATCCCGAGGCGGGGCGCATACGTTCCTTTTACCCGGGTGGCCGCTGGGGCGGGTGGTTCGTCGAACTGCGCTGCGAAATGGGCGACTTGCGATTGTCATGCCCATGGCTACTCAAGGTCTCATCGAACCGGAGGGAACGAACCATGCGCGCCATCGGCAAGAACCTCAGGATCCTCGCGGGCGCCCCGCTCGCCGCCGCAGCTCTCATCGCCCTCACGGCCGGCTCCGCCAGCGCCGCGATACCGATCAACAAGCCCATGACCGGCAAGGCCACCTACTACACCGACGCCGGCTACGGCGCCTGCGGCACCCAGATCAACGCGTCCACGCAGATGCTGGTCGCCGTCCCGCACACCTGGTGGACCTCCGCCAACCCCAACAACGACCCGCTCTGCAAGGGAATTTCGGTCAAGGTGACGTACCAGGGCAAGACCGTCACCGTCCCGGTGAAGGACCAGTGTCCCTCCTGCGACTCCACCCACATCGACCTCAGCCAGCCCGCCTTCGCCAAGCTGGCCCCGCTCGACAAGGGCGTGATCAACGGCCTCACCTGGCAGTTCGTCAAGGCCGGTACGAACGGCAAGACCGTCGAGCTGTCCGAGCCGATCACCGGCTCGACCATCGGCTGAGGCCGCTGACCCGGGGGCTCCCGGCGCCGCGGTGCCCGTCCCTGCCGGTGTGCGGGGGCGGGCTCACCGCCGTGCGGTGGTGGCCACAGGGTTCTGAGGTGCCATGGCGAGCAGCAGTTGGACCGCCGGGGACGCCGTCCGCGGGTTGTGGGCCAGTCCCAGGGTGACGCTGGGAACCGGGCGGGTCAGCCTGCGCAGGCAGACGCCGGGTATCCGGAAGACCCGGGCCCGCCCCTCGGGAATGGGCGCGATGCCGTAGCCGGCCGCCACGGCCAGCAGCAACTGCTCGTCGTCCGGCTCCTCGCGCACGATCCGGGGCGGCCCGTCAGGCCACAGCTGGCCGGTGATGGACGCGTGCATCCCGGGGCCGTTCTCGCGCGGCCACAGCACCACCGGTTCGTCGCGGATGCGGCTCCGGCTGACCCTGGCGCGGGCGGCGGCGAGCGGGTGATCGGTCGGCACCGCCAGCAGCAGCTCCTCCTCGGCGATGACGCGGCAGGACAGTTCGGGGATGTCCAGCGGAGGTCGGACGAAGGCCGCGTCCAGCCGCCCCGCGAGGAGTTCGGCCACGTTGTGGGCCGTCCAGCCGGTCTGCAGGGTGATGTCCACCTGGGGGTACCGCTCGCGGAACTCGGTCATCAGGGTGTCGCAGACACCGCCGCGCGCGGAGCGGGTGTACGCCACCCGGAGGCTGCCCTGCCGACCCTCGACCACGGCCTTGATCCGCCGGTCGGCCTCGGCCATCTGACGCATCACCTGCCGGGTCTCCTCGGCGACCGCGTTGCCGATCGGGGTCAGCGTGCACCCCTTGCTGGTGCGCTCGACCAGTCGCACGCCCAGCTGCCGTTCCAGGGCCATGATCTGTTGGCTGAGCGCCGGCTGGGCCACGCGTAGTCGGCGGGCCGCCCGGGTGAAGTTCAACTCCTCGGCCAGTACCGAGAAGTAGCGCATTCGGCGAAGGTCCACCGGCCGATGATAGGGGCGCCGACGGGCGATAGGGCCGGCTTATCGCCACCCGACAGAACTGGTCTTGGACGCCCCCCGGTCCGTCCCGCTTTCCTGGTTCCAGCCGCCGCGGTCGGCGTGCGGCGGCACCCCGGGAGGAGTGGATCGGTGTGGACGTCGTCGTGATCGGCAGCGGGGTCATCGGGCTCACCACAGCGCTGCGTCTGCAGGAGAAGGGGCTGGAGGTCGTCGTGGTGACGGCGGACGGACTGTTGTCGACGACCTCGGCCGTGGCGGCGGCGGTCTGGTACCCGGTCGGTGTGGCGGCGGGCGACCGGGTCGCGGGCTGGTCCGCGGCGACCTACGCCGAACTCGCCCGCCAGGCCGACGACGGCGCACCCGGCGTCGTCATGCGCGACACCTGGATGCCGGCGCACCGGCGGCAGCCGGAGGCCCTGCCCTGGTGGGCGGCCGCCGTCCCGGACCTGCGTCGCCTGGAGCCGGCCGAACTCGCCCCGGCGTACGCGGACGGCTGGCGGTTCACCGCCCCGACGGCGGAGATGCCGCTCTACCTGCCCTGGCTGCTCGGCCGCTTCCTGGACAACGGTGGTGACGTCGTCCACCGGCGCCTCGACACCCTCCACCAGGCCCGCGCCTGGGCGCCCGTCGTGGTCAACGCCAGCGGACTCGGCGCGCGGCAGCTGTGCGACGACCGGGAGATGCGGCCGGTGCGCGGACAGCTCGTCCTGGTGCGCAATCCAGGGCTGCGGGCCTCCCTGCGGATCCAGGACGACCCGGCCGGGTACACCTACGTCCATCCCCGGAGCAGGGACGTCGTGCTGGGCGGCACCTTCGAGGAGGAGGACTGGGGGCTCGGGTCGGACCCGTTGACGGCCGAGGCGATCCTCGCCAGGTGCGCGGTGCACGTCCCCGAACTGCGCGAGGCCGAGATCATCGGCCATCCGGTGGGACTGAGGCCCGATCGCCGGGGCGGGGTCCGGCTGGAGGCCGAGACGGCCGGTGCCGGCGGTGCGGCGGTCGTGCACAACTACGGCCACGGCGGCGCGGGGGTGACGCTCAGCTGGGGGTGTGCGGACGCTGCGGCGGAACTGGCCGCGGCGGCGGTGGGCTGAGGCGGGTACGGGTACGGGTGCGGCCGCCGGATCACCCGAGCGCGCCGGCTGCTGGGCCTATCTGACGGTTCGTTGGCCCTGGCCGCGCCGCCGGGAAGGTCCCGGGGTGTGGAGCCCTTCGGGAAGGTCGTGCATGCGGACCTGCCGGTGGCGAAGCAGTGAGCGACGAGGGCGGATCAGCGACCCGGTGCGGGTGTGGCTAGCGTGTGGGGTCTCCGTGCCCGGCCTGGTGGTGGTGACCGCGCTCTGGGGGACGATGGTCTGCCGGTGGTGAGAGGGGAGTCCGGAAGATGTCCGAGGCGAAGAAGCCGATGTTGTACGTCGTCGTGTGCGCGGCGGGAGTGGCTGACGGGGTGGGGGAGTTGATCTCCGCGGCGCAGGGGCGGGGGTGGGAGGTCGGCGTGGTGGCGACTCCGCTGGCCATGGGGTTCATGGACTCCGCCGCGATCGAGGCGCAGACGGGGTATGTGATCCGCTCGGCCTGGCGGAAGCCGGGGGATGACCGGCCGCTGCCGGACGCGGACGCGATCGTTGTCGCTCCGGCGACCTTCAACACGATCAACAAGTGGGCCGCCGGCATTGCTGACACACTCGCGCTCGGCATCCTCTGCGAGGCGTACGGGCGGGGCACTCTGACGGCCGTGCAGCCGCGCGTCAACGAGGCGCTGGCGAAGCATCCGGCGTACGTGGAGAGCCTGGTCCGGCTTCAGGGGATGGGGGTGCGTTTTGTGGACAACGCTCCCGAGGCGTACACCTGGACGCGGGTGCTCGACCTGCTGGAGGGCTGACAGGGCGGCTGGCCCGGCAGGGATCCTGCCATTCCTGGGCGGGCGTGCTCGGCGTCCCCGGCACCGGTGCGCCACCGTGGAGCTGGACCGGGTGAGCGGGCTCGGCTGGGCGGGCGGGTACGTCGGGAGCGGGGTCACCACCGCCAACCTCGCCGGACGCACCCTGCGTGACCTCGTGCTGGGCGGGGACACCGAGCTGACCCGGTTGCCCCGGGTGGGCCACACCGTGCGCCGCTGGGAGCCGGAGCCGCTGTGCTGGCTCGGGGTGCCCGCGGTGTACGCCGCCCACCACGCGGCTGGCCGGCAGGAGGCGTCCGGGCGGGCCACCACCTCGCCGATCGCCAGGGCGGCGGACCTGGTCTCCGGGCGAATCTGACGGGCCGTTCGGCGGATGCGTGCGGCTGGGCTGCCGTACGGTCCGCCGTGAGCCGCACACCGTTGAGGGCGTGCTGAGTCGAACCCTCCCCGCCCTGTGGCTGGCCCTGCTGCTCTGCGCGCCGGCAAGCCGCGCGTACGCCACCTCGTCCGACGGGGAGGTGGTCGCCGTGGACCAGGCGTCCCGCCGCGTCCTCGTCCTGGAGGCGACTGATGAGCCGATGGACTATCAGGGACCGGACCGCCCGCCCGTCGTGTGGTCCTGGGGGGCCGACCGGGCGCCCGACCTCGGCGACCTCGACCCCGCGCACAGCTGGACCAACCCGGACGAGGCGAAGGGCCGGGTCCTGGAGAACCACCGCTACCTGCTGACCACCGCCTCCGGCGGGCTCGCCGCGGTCGTCGACACCGCCACCGGCCGCAGCCGCTGGGCGGCGGACCTCGGCGACGCCGTCAACCCGCACAGCATCGAGCTGCTCCCGGACGGCAACGTCGCGGTCGCCGCGAGCGGCGGCGGCTGGGTGCGGCTGTACGCCGCCTCGCAGGGCGCCCGGGTGACCGCTCACGCGACCTTCCGCCTGCCCGGCGCGCACGGGGTGTACTGGGACGAGCGGACCAGCCTGCTCTGGGCGCTCGGCGACGACGCCCTGACCGGGCTGCGGATCGGCGGCACCCCGGTCGAGCCCACCCTGAGCGCCGTCCGGAGCGCCCCGCTGCCCGACCGGGGCGGGCATGACCTCGCGCCCGCGCTGGGCGCGCCGGGCCGGTTCTGGGTGAGCACGCTGAACGGTCTGTGGCAGTACGACCCGGCCGCCGACGGGTTCACCCTCGTCCGTCTGGCCGATCCCGTCGCGGAGCAGGACGTCAAGAGCATCGGCGACGCCCCCGGCACCGGGCGGCTGCTCACGGTGGCCCCTGATCACCGTGGCCCGTGCGACTGGTGCACCTCGGTGATCCGGCTGCACCGCCCGGAGGGGACCTGGACGCTGGGCGGGACGCAGCTGTACAAGGCGCGCTGGTGGGCCGCCTGATACCAGATCAGTGACGGACAGTAGTCGATCTTGCGCGGCGGGTCGGCGATACCACCCGTTCTGCTTACCGCGTTCGGCTGATGGGGCATATTGTGTACTCCTGCAAACTACTCCAATAGAAGTCAGTTTCCCCTCACCGTCCTGAAACCATCTGCGGACCCGCGCCGACTGGGATAGCGTCGACGGTGTCGGGGGGTCGACGCCGAGCCGGTGTATTCGAACGTTAGTTACCGGGCCGTAACGGCCCGAATTGGTCCTGGAGAAAAGCATGCGGAACCTGCGGAATTCACTTCCGGAAAACCGGTCGGATGTCATCGACGATCTGCAGCTCGCGGTGGATTCGCTGTCCGCCTTCCCGGCCCGGAACGCGGCCAGCGGGGCCGATGTCACCGAGCGGCTCGCGGCGGTCGCTGAACTCTGCCGTTCGGTCGACGCGGTGCTGGACAGCCTGGTCGTCCAGGCGGCCGCCGAGGCCGCCGAGGAAGGGTGGACCGCGGCCCGGATGGCGGCCGAACACTCCGGTTACTACGCCAGGTTGCGGCGCGCGCTGCTCCCCGCCGGGGTCTCGGCCGGGCTGACGCAGCAGTGAGCACGGTGTACGCCCGCGCCCACGTGCTGTCCTGCCCCACCCGGTGGAGCGACGTCGACGAGAACGGGCACATCAACAACGCCCGGCTGGTCGGCTACATCCAGGAGGGGATTTACGACCTGTTCTGCCACCACGCGACCGCCGTCCGGGAATCGCTGTTCCCGTCCGGATTCATTATCGCACGGCACGAGATCGACTACCTGGAACAGTTGCACCACGGGCCGGAGCCATTGGCGGTGCGACTGACGGTGGAACGGCTCGGCCGGAGTTCCGCGCAGGTCGAGGTGAATGTCTGTCGGGAACAGCTCACCTTTATGCGGGCCCGGACCGTGGTGGTCGCGCGGGACCGGGAATCCGGTCGATCGCGCAAACTCACCCAGAACGAACGCCGTTTTCTGTCGGCGTTTATGCCGGACACGGCGCGTGGCGACGCCCTGGCCGTCGGCGTGCAGCCGACCGTGCCGCCCCAGCGGGTGGCGACCCGCTCCGGCGGCGGGGTGGTCCCGTCGCGCGGCTCGCGTAGGCGGTGTCGGGCCTCGGCGGGCTGACCGCCGCTCGATCCCGTGAGTTCCCGTGCCGGTGACGGTTCGGGTCGGCGGCGTGATCGACAACGGCGTCGATCCGTCCGTCCGGCCCCGGCCCTCGGCCAGCGCGTTCGTGCCCGGAAGTCCCCCCGCCGAGATCGGCGGGCATCGGCCCGGTCGGACCGCAGTACGCTGATCAGCACGGGAGCCGGTACGTCCGGTCTCCGGCGGTCACGGGCTGCGATGAGGCGTCGCGCAGGCGGTAGGGGGCCTCGGACCATCGGCCGCCGCCGGTGCGGCCGGATCCCGCCGACCGGAAGGAGGACGCGATGGCCATCTCTTGGGAGGACTTCCTCGCCCGCGTCGTGGAGCGCGGCGAGTACCGGGGCCAGGCGGAGGCGGACCATGCCGCCCGGGTCGTGCTCGGCCTGCTCGGCGAGCATCTGGTGGGATCCGAACGGACCGAACTCGCCGACGCGCTGCCCACGACGCACGCCTCGCTGCTGCGCGACGCCCAGCCGGCCACCGCGCCGCTGACCGCCGAGCGCTTCGTGGACGCGGTGGTCGGCTGGATCGACGGGGCGACGCCGGCCACCGCCCAGTGGGACATCGGGGCGGTGCTCAGCACCGTGGCCGACCTGGTTCCGGGGGAACTGATCGACCGGGTGATCGAACAACTCCCGGAAGGCTACGACCTGCTCTTCGGCCACCTGCTGCCGGCCTGAGCGCCCCTTCGCGCTGAGGACCGCTTCCCCGGCCTGAGGAACCTCCCCGGCCTGCGGGCCCCTCCACAGGCCTGCACGGGCTACCGACCCGTGGTGGCCCGGAGCGGAGGATGGGAACGCGGAGGTCTCGGCGTCGCGGTGAGGACCTCGGGCGGTCCCGTGCGGAAGGACGTGACCGCCGGCAGGCCGTCGACGTCGATGTGCTTGGCGGTGAGCCCGCAGCGCAGCACATTGTCCGAGCTGGCCATCAACTCGACGCCCGTGCCCCGGAGATACGCGTGCGGCACCCCGGCGTCCAGGGTTGTGGAGCAGGGCGTAGGGCGGCATGGCGCGGGTCTCCGAACGGGGTGGTGCCGGCGGGCGGTCAGCGGCAGAGCGCCGCCGCGCCGATCAGCCCGGCATCGGTGCCGAGTTCGGCGCGGCGCACGTCCAGGCCGCGGATGTACGAGAGGGCGGCGTAGCGGTCCAGGTGCCGGGCGAGCGGGGTGAACAGCACCTCCCCGGCGGTGGCGACGCCGCCCCCGACCACCACCCGGTCGAGGTCGACCAGGGCGGCCGTGGCGGCGATCCCGGCGGCCAGGGCCTGGGCGGCCCGGTCGAAGGAGGCCAGCGCGATCGGGTCCCCCGCCCCGGCGGCAGCGGCGACCGCCCGGGCGGTGCGGTCCTCGCCGTCCGGGCGCCAGCCCTCGGCGAGGGCCCGGCGGGCGATCGCGGTGCCGCTGGCGAGGCCCTCCAGGCAGCCGCGCGAGCCGCACGGGCAGAGCTCGCCGTCCAGGTCGACGCTGATGTGGCCGAGGTGCCCGGCGTTGCCGCTGGGGCCCGGCCGGACGGCGCCGTCCAACACCAGCCCGGCGCCGACGCCGGTCGACACCACCAGACAGAGCGCGTTGGCGGCGCCCCGGGCCGCGCCCTGCCAGTGCTCGGCGGCGGCCATCGCGACGCCGTCCCCGGCCAGCCGGACGGGCAGCGCACGAGCGGCCACCGCCGGGTGCGCGGCGACCTCGGCGACCAGCGGGAAGCCGCGCCAGCCGGGGATGTTGACCGGGCTGACGGTGCCGCCCGCGAGGTCGACCGGGCCGGCGCTGCCGATCCCGACGGCCGTCACGGCGGCCCACTCGGCCGTACCGGCGAGCTGGTCCAGCACCTTGTGCACGACGGCGAGCACGGCCGGGCCCGGCTCCCGGGCCGGGGTGGGCAGCTGGAGCCGGTGCCGCAGCCGTCCGGCGCCGTCGACCAGCGCGCCGGCGATCTTGGTGCCGCCGATGTCGACAGCGGCGAACAGTGGGGTGAGCGGCACGGTGGGCTCCAGGAGGTGGGAGTCGGCGGCGCCCCGGCCGCGCGGGGCCGGGGCGCTTTTACGGTACGTCGGTCAGCTGGCCGTGCTGAGCCGCAGGGTGACCAGTTCGAACGGCCGCAGCGCCAGCTGCACCGCACCGTCCTCCACCGTGACCTCGCCGCGGGTGCCGTCCCAGGGCCGCTCCAGCAGGTCGCAGGGGGCGGCGCCGGCCAGCGGGAAGGAGGTGGTGAGCCGGCCCCGGGCGCGGCCGCCGCCCGCCTCGTAGACCCGGACGATCAGGTCGCCGCTGCGGTCGTCGGCGAGCTTGACCGCGCTGACCACCAGCGCGTCGACGTCCAGCTCGACCAGCGGCGCGATCTGCTCGGAGCTGCCGGTGACCCGCCGCTCGGGCAGGCCGATCCGGTAGCCCTCGCGGACGGCGTCGGCGATCGCCGCGCCCGGGACCAGGGCGTGCCGGAAACGGTGCGGGCCCTGGTCGGTCCTCGGGTCGGGGAAGCGCGGGGCGCGCAGCAGCGAGAAGCGGACCGTGGTGGTGGTGCCGCCGTCGCCGTCGCGCACGGTGCGGGTGACGTCGTGGCCGTAGGTCGAGGCGGTCACCAGGGCGACGCCCCAGCCGGGCTCGTCCAGGTGGACGAAGCGGTGGTTGCAGGCCTCGAACTTGGCGGCGTCCCAGCTGGTGTTGGTGTGGGTGGGCCGGTAGAGGTGGCCGAACTGGGTCTCGGCGGCGTAGCGCTCGGTGTGGATGTCCAGCGGGAACGCGGCCTTGAGGAACTTCTCGGTCTCGTGCCAGTCCACCTCGGTGTCGATGTCGAGGCGCTGCTCGCCGGCCCGCAGGGTGAGCGTCTGGACGACGGTGGAGGAGCCGAAGGAGCGGGCGATCCGGACCGAGGCCTGATCGGTGGTGGCCGAGGCGGTGAGCGAGTCCACGCCGGTCAGGTCGGTGACGGTGTTGCGGTAGAACTGGTCTACGTCCCAGGCGTCCCACATGTTGGGGAAGTCGGGGTGCAGCTGGAGCAGGTTGGCCCGGCTGCCGGGGGCGACGGTCTCCCGGCCGCTCGCCGTGTCGACCACCGAGCCGATCAGGCCGTCGGCGTCGACCACCACCTCCAGCAGACCGTTGCGCAGGGTGAAGCCGCCACCGTCCACCGGGGCCACCGAGCAGGCCGTACCGCCCGGGACGACGACTGCCGCCCCGCCTGCCGGAACGGCCGAACGCGCGTGCGGCGCCGCGTTGAACACCAGCTCGCGCCCGCCCGAGGCCGCACCGGCCAGCGCCTGCTGGGCCGCTCCGATCAGCCCCTCCAGCTCCCGCGCCAGCGCCGCGTAGGTGGCCTCGGCCTCCCGGTGCACCCAGGCGATCGAGGAGCCGGGCAGGATGTCGTGGAACTGGTGCAGCAGGACGGTCTTCCAGATCCGGTCCAGTTGTTCGTACGGGTACTCGGCGCCGGTGCGCAACGCGGCGGTGGCGCACCAGAGTTCGGCCTCGCGCAGCAGGTTCTCGCTGCGCCGGTTGCCCTGCTTGGTCCTCGCCTGGCTGGTCAGGGTGGCCCGGTGCAGCTCCAGATAGAGTTCGCCGACCCAGACCGGCGGGTTCGGGTACTCGGCCTCGGCCTTGGCGAAGAACTCGGCGGGCTTCTCCCAGCGGACGGTGGCGGAGCCCTCCAAGTCCCTCATCCGGGCGGCCTTGGCGACCATCTCACGGGTCGTCCCGCCGCCGCCGTCGCCCCAGCCGGTCGGGGCCAGCGAGTGCCGGGCCACCCCCTTGTCCTTGAAGTTCCGTGCCGCGTGGGCGATTTCGCTGCCCTTCATGGAGCAGTTGTAGGTGTCCACGGGCGGGAAGTGGGTGAAGATCCGCGTCCCGTCGATGCCCTCCCAGAGGAAGGTGTGGTGCGGGAACCTGTTGACCTGGCTCCACGAGATCTTCTGGGTCAGCAGCCACTTCGAGCCCGCGTTGCGGATGATCTGCGGTAGACCGCCGGTGAAGCCGAAGGTGTCCGGCAGCCAGGCCTCGTGGTTCTCGACCCCGAACTCCTCCAGGAAGAACCTCTTGCCGTGCACGAACTGGCGGGCCATCGCCTCCGAGCTCGGCATGTTGGTGTCGGACTCCACCCACATGCCGCCGGCCGGGACGAACCGCCCCTCGGCCACCGCCTTGCGCACCCGCGCGTACACCTCGGGGCGGTGCTCCTTGATCCAGGCGTACTGCTGCGCCTGGGACATGGTGTAGAGGAAGTCCGGCTCGTCCTCCAGCAGGGCGGTCATGTTGGCCGTGGTGCGGGCCACCTTGCGGACGGTCTCGCGCAGCGGCCAGAGCCAGGCCGAGTCGATGTGGGCGTGGCCGATCGCGCTGATCCGGTGCGCGGACGGCACGGCGGGCGCGGCCAGGACCGCCGTCAGCTCCGAACGGGCCAGCGCCGCAGTACCGTTGACGTCCTGCAGGTCGACCGCGTCGAGGCAGTGCTCGACCGCGCGCAGGATCTCCCAGCGGCGGGCGCTCTCCACCGGCAGCTCGGCCATCAGCTCGCCGAGCACCTCCAGGTCCAGCGACAGCTGCCAGACGGTGTCGTCGAAGACCGCCAGGTCCATCCGGGCCAGCCGGTACTGCGGCCGGTCGCCCGCCGTCTCCCGGTCGCCCAACTCGGTGGGCAGGAAGGGGTGGTAGTCCAGGATCACCGGGTTGGCGGCGGCCTCGACGTGCAGCAGCACCCGCTCGCCGCCGGCCGCCGGGGCGGCGATCCGCACCCACTGGTTGCGCGGGTTGAGGCCCTTCACCGGACTGCCGTCCGGGCGGTAGACCAGGCCCTCGCACTGGAAGCCGGGCATGTTGGCGTCGAAGCCGAGGTCGATCAGCGCCTCGACCGTCCGCCCGGCCCAGGCCTCGGGCACGGTGCCGGCCACGGTCAGCCAACTGGTGCCCCAGGGCGCGCCCCAGGCGTCGCCGACCGCGATCGGGGTGCGTGGCGCGGCCAGGCCCTCGGCGACCGGGACGGGCTCGCCGGGGGCGGTCCAGATGCCGACCTCCAACGGGACGGACTCGGGGTAGACCGCCGGGAGGATGCGCTCCTCCAGGACGCGCTTGAGGCGGGACTCGACCAGGGTGCGGTCATCGTGCATGTCGGCAGGCTCCGTTGCGTGGCGAGGGTCAGCGGTGTCTCGGTGGGTCGGCGGTGCCGCTCGGGTCGGCGGTGGTCTGAGGGCCGGCGGCGTCCAGGTGGGTGGGTGGTGCTCAGGGAGAACGTACGTCGGAGGGGTGGACGACCTCGGTGATGCCGCGCGCGGCCAGGTGTGCCCGGTCCCCGGCGCGCTCGGCGAGCACGGCGGTCGGGCGGGCACCCGCCTCGGCGAGGCGCATGAACGCCTCGTAGACCGGGCCGCCGGGGCCGCAGACCGAGCGGCGGGGGGAGGTCACCTCGTCGTCGGTGGCCACTACCACGGCGGTGCTGCGCGGCTTGGGCGGCTGCCAGGAACGGCGGGCCTCGGCGGCGGCCTCGGCGAGCCGGGCGCCGGCCGGCTTGACCCGCCGCTCGGTGGTCAACAGGCCGAGGCTGTACTCCAGTTCGGGGAAGTCGGCGAGCGATCGGTCCACGTCGTGCGAGCACCACCAGGTGACGCCCCACAGGTCCGGGCAGTCCAGCACGGCCGCCACGGTGGCGCCGGTGAACCGGGCCGCGTCCTCGGCGGTGATGTGCGGGGCGGGCGCGCCGACCTCCTGCAGCCAGACCGGGCGGGCCGGGTCGTCAGCCCAGGCCTTGGACAGCTCCACCAGGTACGCGGCGTGCTGGGTGGTGGCGGTGGAATGGGCGCCGTGGCGCTGGGCGGTGCCGTTGAACACCCAGGAGTGCACGGCGGTGGCGGCGCCCAGCCGGGCCGAGTGCCAGGGCGTGAACGGGTGCCCGTCCAGGTACCAGGCGGCGTCGTAGGAGGCGTGCAGGTGCAGGCGTCCGGGCGCGCCCTGCTCGCAGGCGGCGAGCATCCGGCGCAGCCAGGCCTCCGCCTCGGCGGGGGTGACCCGGTCCGGGTCGGGGTGCGGGGCGCCGGAGAACTGGTTGATCTCGTTGCCGAGCGTCATCCCGAGGAAGTTGGGCCGCTCGCGCAGCGCCTCGGCCAGCGTGCGCAG
The DNA here is from genome assembly GCF_053598235.1 of Kitasatospora sp. NPDC001159. Classification (NCBI taxonomy): domain Bacteria; kingdom Bacillati; phylum Actinomycetota; class Actinomycetes; order Kitasatosporales; family Streptomycetaceae; genus Kitasatospora; species Kitasatospora sp. NPDC001159. Next base: position 65,333 of record NZ_JBSFJV010000008.1, on the reverse strand, counting down.
ATAGGCCGCCTGGCCGTCGAGCACCTCGGGGTCGGTGAAGATGTTCCGCCGGTGCCAGGTCCGGGTCCAGGACGGCAGGAAGTCGAAGCTGGACAGGTGCCCCTGCAGGCCGTCCACCGCGACGTCCAGTCCGCGCTCACCGGCCGCGTCCACCAGGGCGGTGAGCTGCTCGACGGCGCGCGGGCGGATCAGGGTGCGGTTGGGCTGGAACAGCGGCCAGAGCGGGAAGGCCCGGACGTGGTCCAGGCCGAGGGCGGCGATGGAGTCGAAGTCGGCGCGCACGGCGTCGAGGTCGAAGTCGAGCCAGTGGTGGAACCAGCCGGCGCTGGGGGTGTAGTTGACGCCGAAGCGCGGAGTGGTGGTCACGGAGGGCTTCCTCAACTTGGTTGGGGCATACGGACGGTGTCTTCGTCCTTGGGGGCTCACCCCTTGACGGCTCCCTCCTCGACGCCCTTGAAGAAGAAGCGCTGGCACACGGCGAACACCACGACGATCGGCAGGAAGGCGATCATGGTGCCGGCCGCGATCAGCCGGGGGTTGGCGGAGAAGGTGCCGTTCAGGTACTGGAGCCCGACGGTGAGGGTGTACTTCTGCGGGTCGTTGAGCACGATCAGCGGCCAGAGGAAGTCGTCCCAGGCGCCGATGAAGGTGAAGATGACGATCACGCTGAGCATGCCGCGCACATTGGGCAGGCCGACGTGCCACAGCCGCTGCCAGACGTTGGCGCCGTCGACCAGCGCGGCCTGGTCGAGCTCGGCCGGTACGGCGGCGAAGGCGGTGCGCATCAGCAGCACGTTGAGCATCGCGATCGCGCCGGGCAGGGCGACGCCGGCCAGGCTGTCGGCCAGGCCGAGGCTGCGCACCAGCACGTACTGGGAGACGATGGTGACCTCGCCGGGCAGGACCAGGGTGGCCAGGAACAGGCCGAGCATCAGCTTGGCACCGCGGAAGCGCAGCCGGGCGAGCGCGTAGCCGGCGAGGGTGCAGCCGACCACGTTGCCGGTGATGCAGACGGCCGCGACGATCACCGAGTTGAGGGCGTACGTCCACACCGGGATGGTGTCGGCGACCTTGCCGTAGTTGCCGAGGGTCGGCTGGTCGGGCAGGAAGCTCGGGGTGCGGGTGTAGACGTCCTCGGCGGGGCCCTTGAGGGAGGTGGACAGCTGCCACAGGAAGGGGCCGATGACCAGCAGCAGGACGAGGATCAGGAGCAGGTAGCGGGCGACGGTCTGGGCGGGGGAGGGGGTGTTGAAGCCCCTGGAGCCCCGCGCGGCCTTGGTGCGGACGGTGGTCATGGGGTCAGGCCGCCTTCCGGTTCAGCCGCATCAGGAACAGCATCGGGCCGAGGGTGACGGCGAACAGCAGCAGGCTGAGCGCGGAGGCGTAGCCCAGGTGGCCGTTGAAGCCGCGGCTGTACATCTGGATCAGCATCACCACCGACATGTCCCGGCCGCCGGGCCCGCCCTGGCCGTTGGAGAGCACGTACAGCTCCGAGAAGACGCGCAGCGAACTGACCGAGATCAGGGCCGAGATCAGCACCATGGTCGGCCGCACCCCCGGCAGCGTGACGTGCCAGAACCGGCGCACCTGGCTCGCACCGTCCACGGCCGCCGCCTCGTGCAGCTCGCGCGGGACGTTGGCGAGGGCGGACAAGTAGATGACCATGTAGTAGCCGAGACCCTTCCAGACGGTCAGGGCGATCGCACTGAACAGCAGCAGCCAGCGGTCGGTGAGGAAGGAGACCGGGGAGCCGGCCAGTCCGCTCTGCTGGAGCAGGCCGTTGACCAGGCCCCGGTCGTCCAGCACCCAGCCCCAGATCAGTGCCACCACCACGGCCGAGGCGATCACCGGGGTGTAGAACGCGGTGCGGAAGAAGGTGATGCCGGGGATGCGCCGCTGGACCAGCAGGGCGAGCAGCAGCGGCAGGACGGTGAGCAGGGGGAGGCAGACCAGCATGAACACGATGCTGTTGAGCAGAGCGTCGGCGAGCTGGTCGTCGTCGAGCAGGCGGCCGTAGTTCTCCAGGCCGGTGAACTGCCCGCCGCCCAGGGGCTTGGCGTTGGTGAGGGACAGGATCACCGTGTTGACGGCCGGCCAGAGGTTGAAGACGGCCAGCCAGACTATCGCGGGCCCGGCGAGCAGCCAGGGGGTGAACCAACGCCGGTGGGTCATGCCGTTGCCTTTCGGGGGCCTCGGCCCTGCTGGGGCCCGGGGTGGTGCGGGCCTGGGGCCTGGGTACGGGTCGTTCCCGGGGGCGGCGGGTGTGTGTGTGTGGGAGACCCGCCGCTTCGCCGGTACGGTCCTCGGAGCGGGTGGTCAGCCCTTGAGCAGCTTGTTGCACTGCTCGACGGCGGTGTTCAGCGCCTGCTTGGAGCTGGTGTCGCCGCTGATGGCCAGCGCGAACTGCTGCTTGATGATCGTGCCCATGGCGTCGTCCACCTCGACCGGCTGGATCAGCTTGGCCTTGGCGAGCGAGGTGAAGGTGATCACCTTGGCGTCGCTCGCGTTGGTGCCGTCGCTCTTGCTGAAGAACGGGTCGTTCGCGGAGGCCTTGGTGGACGGGAAGACGCTGGTCAGGTGGGCGAAGGCGGCCTGGTTCTCGGGGCTGGTGACCCAGCGGGCCAGGGCGACGGCGGCGGCCGGGTTCTTGGTGTTCTTGGGGATGGACAGGCCCTGGACGTACAACGGCGGGGTGGCCATCGCGGGGGAGGGGACGACCTTCGGGGCGAGGGTCGGGTTGTCGGTGGCGAGGCTGGTGATGAAGTTGCCGCCGCCGGTGGTCCAGGCCGCGGTGCCGGAGCTGAAGAGCTTGGAGTTGCCGGCGTAGGTGTCGGTGAGCACGCCGTTCGGCATCAGTCCTTCCTTGAAGGCGTCGCGGTACTTGTCGAGCAGCGCGGCCGCTTCGGGGGTGTTGAAGGTGAAGGACTTGCCGTCGTCGGCCATGATCTTCACGCCGATGTTGTACAGGTCGCCCAGGCCCGGCTTGCGGCTCATCAGGTAGCTCTGGCCGCCGGACTTCTCCTTCATCACCCGGGCCTGGGCGATCAGTTCGTCCAGGGTGGTCGGGGGCTTCTTCGGGTCCAGGCCGTACTTCGTGAGGAGCTCTGAACTCCAGTAGTTCACATCGGTGTTGAGATACCAGGGGTAGCCGAAGGTGCCCTGGTAGCCGTTGTAGCGGTAGGCCTCCACGCCGCCGGCGACGTACTCGTCGGCGAGCTTGGGGTCGGCCTTGGCGACGTCCAGCAGGACGTCCTTCCTCGCCAGCGGGAAGGCGAAGTCCGGCGGGAGGTTCACCACGTCGGGCAGGGTGCCGGCGGCGGCCTGACTGAGCACCTTGTCGGCGTAGCCCTCGCCGGGCTGGTCCAGCCAGTCCACCTCGACGCCGGGGTACTTCTTCTTGAAGCCGTCGATCACGCCCTGCATGTAGTCGGTGAACTTGGGCTTGAGCGCCCAGGTCTGGAGCGAGACCTTGCCCTTGACCTCACCGGTGGCGGCCGCACTCGCCACGCTGTCGCTGTTCTTGCCGTCTCCGGAGCCGAGTCCGCAGCCGGCGAGGGCCACCGCGGTGAGGGCTGTTGTTGTCAGTGCCGCCCAGATTCTTCGCATGAGGGTCTCCCGGTCCTGGGGTGGGTGGGGGATGGTGCGGAATATCAGAATCGGCATAACTAAACCGGTCTAGCTATGGCAGGGACTATGCTCCCGCCTAAACTTGGCTGTCAAGAGAAGGAGTCGGGTTCCGTGGGCAGACCGACGATCGCCGACATCGCCCGCCGGGCAGGTGTCTCCAAGGGCGCGGTGTCCTTCGCGCTCAACGGCCGCCCGGGGGTCAGCGAGGCGACCAGGGCGCGGATCCTGCGGGTCGCCGAGGAGATGAACTGGCGCCCGCACAGCGCCGCGCGCGCCCTCGGCGGGGCCAAGGCGGACGCCGTCGGCCTGGTGATCGCTCGCCCGGCCCGCACCATCGGCGTCGAGCCGTTCTTCAGCCAACTGCTCTCCGGCCTGCAGGCCGTGCTCTCGGCCAGCTCGGTCGCGCTGCACCTGATGGTGGTCGAGGACACCGCCGCCGAGATCGAGGTCTACCGGCGCTGGGCCTCCGAGCACCGGGTGGACGGCTTCATCGTGGTGGACCTGCAGGTCAGGGACCCACGACTGCCGGTGCTGGACGCACTCGGGCTGCCCGCCGTCGTGCTCGGCGGGCCCGGCAAGGGCGGCAACCAGCTGCGGATCTGGGCCGACGACCGGGAGGCGATGCTCTCCATCGTCGACTACCTGGCCGCCATCGGGCACCGCCGGATCGCCCACCTGGCCGGGCTGCCGCATTTCCAGCACACCCAGCGGCGGATCCGCGCGCTGCGCGACGCCTCGCGCCGGCTGGGGCTGGAGGAAGCGGTGTCGGTGCCGACCGACTTCAGCGACGCCGAGGGCGCGGCGGCCACCCGCACCCTGCTCTCCCGGCCCAAGCGGCCCACCGCGATCGTCTACGACAGCGACGTGATGGCCGTCGCCGGGCTCGGCGTGGCGGGGGAGATGGGCGTCGCGGTGCCCGGCGAGCTGTCCATCGTCTCCTTCGACGACTCGGTGCTCGCGCGGATCGTCCACCCGCCGCTGACCGCGCTCAGCCGGGACACCTTCGCACTCGGCGAGCAGGTCGCGCGCAGCCTGCTGGAGGCGGTGGACGAGACCGGGCCCGGGCGGGACCTGCAGATGCCCACGCCCCGGCTGACCGTACGGGAGTCGACCTCGCCGCCCTCACCGGTCGGGGTGGTTGCTGCGCGAGTCGTTGACACGGGTCCTGAACCGGTTTAGCCTCGCTGCGCCGAGGGGGTCCGACCTGCGCACCGTCCGCTGTCATGTTCGCTGAATTTCCCCCTCTCGATGAGCACCGCCACGCCCGCATGCGCCCGGGCCTGCCGCTGCCGGTGGGCCCGGCACCACCCACTCCGCTCGATCGGAGCCACCGCATGTCAAGACGTCTCCCCCTGCTGCTCGGCGCAGCCCTCGCGACGGCCGCGCTGACCGCCACCCCCTCCGCCTGGGCCGAACCGAGACCGGCTCCGGCGCCCGCCGTCACCGCCGGCTCGGGCAGCCAGCCGTACGCCTCCTACTGGTACCCCAGCCCCATCCTGAACTGGGATCCGGCCACCGACCCGGACGCCCGGTTCAACCGCTCCCGTGTCCCGCTGCAGCCGCGCACCAGCGACCCGGCCCTCGCCGCGAACCCCAACGCCCATGCGGGCGAGGGGAAGATCGCTTCGCTGGTCTCCTTCGCTCCCACCTCCAACAACCCCTCCCAGGGCTCCGCCGACCCGAACTACTACGCCTTCGGCTACTGGCAGTACGTCGACAAGCTGGTGTTCTGGGGCGGCTCGGCCGGCGAGGGCCTGATCCTCGCCCCCAACCCGACCGTCATCGACGCCGCCCACCGCAACGGCGTCAAGGTCTACGGCACCGTCTTCTTCCCGCCCGCCGCGTACGGCGGACAGCTCCAATGGGTGCGCGACTTCGTCCAGAAGTCCGGCAACCGCTACCCCGTCGCCGACAAGCTGGTCCAGGCCGCCCAGTACTACGGCTTCGACGGCTGGTTCATCAACCAGGAGACCGGTGGGGGCGACACGGGCCTCGCCACCGAGGTGCGCAACCTGATGCAGTACACCAAGGCGCAGAGCGGCACCGACTTCATGTGGTACGACGCGATGACCACCTCCGGCGCGGTCGACTGGCAGAACGCCCTCACCTCGGCCAACTCTCCCTTCCTGCAAGATGGTTCGAAGCGCACCTCGGACGCGATGTTCCTCAACTTCGGTTGGACGGCGGATGGCCTGGACTCCTCCCGGACACTGGCCCGGCAACTCGGCCGCAGCGAGTACGAGCTGTACTCCGGAATCGACACCGAGGCCAACGGCTACAACACCTCCGTCGACTGGAACACCCTGTTCCCGGCCGGGCAGCCGCACACCACCTCGCTCGGCCTCTACCGGCCCGAGTGGACCTGGAAGTCCGCCACCGACCGCGCCGACTTCTACGCCAAGGACGCCCGTTACTGGGTCGGCGCCAACGGCGACCCCTCGAACACCGACCTCTCCGGCAGCTGGCCCGGCCTGGCCGGCTACGTCGCCGAGTCCTCGCCGATCACCGCCAAGCCCTTCGTCACCAACTTCAACACCGGACAGGGCGACTTCTACAACGCGGGCGGCACCCGGGTCGCCACCGGCGGGTGGAACAACCTCTCACTCCAGGACGTCCCGCCGACCTACCGCTGGGTGGTCAACTCCAGTGGCAGCAAACTCAGTCCGTCCGTCGACTTCACCGACGCCTACCAGGGGGGCTCCTCGCTGCGGCTGACCGGCACCCTGGACGCCACCAACACCGTGCGGCTGTACGAGACCAGCCTGCCGGCCGCGCCCGACACCAAGCTGGACCTGGTGGTCAAGACCCCGGCCGCCGGCCCGACCAAGCTCAAGGCCGCCGTCTCCTTCACCGACTCCCCGGGCAGCTTCACCACCGTGGACGTCGGCGGCAACTCCGGTACCGGCTGGGAACGTCACACCCTCGACCTCTCCCCGTACGCGGGCCGCACGATCTCCCAGCTCGCCCTGCAGGTGGACGGCTCCGACCCGGCGTACGACCTCCGGGTCGGCCAGGTCGCCCTCTACGACGGGGCGACGGAGACCCCGGCCGCGCCGAAGGGGCTGACCGTGCTCGGGGCGAGCGATGTCACCCCGGGCGCCAGCCAGTCGCTGCGGCTCTCCTGGACGGCCGCGCCCGGCGGAAACGTCCACCACTACGAGGTGTACCGGCGCAATGCGGACGGCAGCCGGAGTTTCCTGGGTGCCACACCCAGCGACGCCTACTTCGTCGGGAGGCTCGACCGGGCCGGGAGCGAATCCACCACCACGCTGGACGTGGAGGCGGTGTCCACCACGTATGGGCGCTCCACCACCACGTCCACCACGGTGAGTTGGACCGGCACGCCGTCGACCTCGACCAACCTGGCGCTGTACCGGCCGGCGACCGCCTCCGGCCAGTGCAACGCCAACGAGCGGCCGGCCAAGGCCGTCAACGGTAGCGTCAGTGGTGGGAACGGCGACAAGTGGTGCACGCTCACCTCATCCAAGTGGCTTGAGGTGGACCTCGGTTCGGTGAAGAAACTGAACAAGTTCGTGGTCAAGCACGCCCAGGCGGGCGGCGAGAGTGCCTCGTACAACACCCGGGACTTCTCCATCCAGGTCCGCTCCAGCACCACCGACCCCTGGACGACCGTCGCCACCGTGACCGGCAACACGGCCGGCACCACCACCCACCCGGTGACCGCCACGGCCCGTTACGTCCGGCTGGTCGTCACCAAGCCGACCCAGAGCGCCGATCCGGCCGCCCGTGTCTACGAGTTCGAGGCCTGGGGAGTCTAGTCCCGCCCGCTTCTTCGGATCCCCGGAAAGGAACCACCCCGTGCCGGTCACCACCATCACCGCCGTGGAGAGCACCGACCTGTTCGTCGGCCCCGAGGACGCTCCGCGCCAGATCCTGCGGGTGACGATCGAGGGCCCGGCCGCCCGGATCACTGTCAGCGGCCCGGGCGTCCGCGGCGAGGCGACCGGCACGGGACTGGTCGAAGTCCCGTTGGAGGTCACCGGCGCGGCCGTCGGCTCCCAACTTCCGGTCACCGTAACGGCATCCGTGAGTGAGGCGGCGGGTGTCGTGGAGGTCGCCGAGCCCGGCTGGACGATGTACCTGGTCTCCCACTTCCACTACGACCCGGTCTGGTGGAACACCCAGGCCGCCTACACCTCTCCCTGGGAGCTGCTCTCCGCCGACGCCACCACCCGGCCGCTGTGGGAGCGCAACGGCTTCGCGCTGGTCGACGCGCACCTGGACTTCGCCCTGCGGGACCCGGTCTACAAGTTCGTGCTCGCCGAAGTCGACTACCTGAAGCCGTACTTCGACCAGCACCCGGAACGCCGTGCGACCCTGCGCCTGCTGCTGGAGCGCGGGCAGGTCGAACTCGTCGGCGGCACCTACAACGAGCCCAACACCAACCTCACCGGCGCCGAGACGACCATCCGCAACATCGTCTACGGCATCGGCTACCAGCGCGACGTCCTCGGCGGCGACCCGCAGACCGCCTGGCAGCTCGACGTGTTCGGGCACGACCCGCAGTTCCCCGGTCACCTCGCCGCGGCCGGCCTCAGCGGCAGCGCCTGGGCCCGCGGGCCGTTCCACCAGTGGGGCCCGATCCAGAAGAACTTCCGCGAGGGCAAGGACGACGCCCGGGTGATGCAGTTCCCGAGCGAGTTCGAATGGATCGCGCCCGGCGGCGACGGCGTCCTCACCCACTACATGCCGCACCACTACTCGGCCGGCTGGTGGATGGACTCCTCCCCGGACCTCGCCAGCGCCGAGCAGGCCGTCTACGAGCTGTACCGCAAGCTGAAGCCGGTCGGCGCGACGAAGAACCTGCTGCTGCCGGTGGGGACGGACTACACCCCGCCGAACAAGTGGGTGACCGAGATCCACCGCTCCTGGGCCGCCAAGTACCTGTGGCCGCGCTTCGTCTGCGCCACCCCGTGCGACTTCCTGGACGCCGTCCGGGCCGAACTCGCCGCCACCGGGCGCCGGGCCAGCCCGCAGACCCGCGACATGAATCCCGTGTACACCGGCAAGGACGTCTCGTACATCGACACCAAGCCGGCCCAACGGGCGGGCGAGGTCGCGGCGGTGGACGCGGAGAAGCTCGCCACGCTCGCGGTGGTGAACGGGCTCGGGCGCTACCCCGGGGCCGCGCTCGACAAGGTGTGGCGCCAACTCGCGTACGGTGCACACCACGACGCGATCACCGGCTCGGAGTCGGACCAGGTGTACCTGGACCTGCTCGGCGGCTGGCGGGAGGCGTACGACCTGGCGTCGGCCGTCCGGGACGCGGCGCTGGACGCGCTGACGGCGCGGATCTCGACGGTAGGCGTCGGGTCGGCGGTGGTGGTGACCAACACGCTGTCCTTCGATCGGGCGGACCTGGTCACGGTCGAACTCCCCGACGGAGTAAGGTCCGTGCGGGTGCTGGACGAGGCCGGTGCGCCCGTGCCGAGCTACGTCGATCGGGGGACGCTGCGCTTCCTCGCCGAGGACGTGCCCGCGCTCGGCTGGCGCACCTGGCGGCTGGTGGAGGGGGCCGCGGCGCAGCCGTGGAACGCCGCGGAGGGCTGCACGATCGCCAACGGACGGTTCCGGGTGACCGCCGACCCGGCGCGCGGTGGCGGGCTCAGCTCGGTCTACGACCTTCTGCACGAACGGGAGCTGATCCAGGACGGCCGGATCGGCAACGAGCTGCGGGTGTACGAGGAGTACCCGCAGCACCCGGACTTCGGCGAGGGCCCGTGGCACCTGGTGCCGAGCGGCCCGGTGGTCGGCTCCGGGGCTTCTGCTGGTTCAGTCCGCCGCGAGACCGGTCCGCTCGGCGAGCGGCTGGTGATCGAGGGGACGGTCGACGGGGTCCGCTACGAGCAGACGGTCACGCTGTGGCGCGGCCTCGACCGGGTGGACTGCCGGACGAGGGTCGTCGACTATTCCGGCGCCGATCGCCTGCTACGGCTGCGCTTTCCGGTGGACGTACCGGGCGGGCTGCCGGTCAGCGAGGTCGCGGGGGCGGTCGTCGGGCGCGGCTTCGCCATGCCGGACGTGGACTCCGCGGAGGCGCCGTGGACGCTGGACAACCCGGCGAACACCTGGTTCGGGCTGGGTGCCACCGTGCGGGCGGTGCTGACCGACCCGGCAGGGGCGGTGGTCGGCTCGCGGGCCCTCGGCGTGGCGGAGGTGGTCGTGCCGACGCTGGACGACGCCGCCGACGCCCGTCCGATGGTGGTTGCGCTCGCCCGGGTCGGGGTCACCGCCACCACCTCGGGGGCGGACTGGGCCCGGTACGGGTGGCTGGACGTGGACTCCAACCTGCCGGACTTCCGGGTCGTCGTGGGCGGTCCGGAAGACAACGAGGCCGCCCGGGAGTTGATCGAGCGCGCGGGGGAGGAGTACGCGGCCGCGCTGAAGACGCACGGCGCGGTCTGGGTCCCGGCGCTGACGCCGCTCGCCGAGGTGTGGCGGCCGGATGCGGATCTGCGGGACCTGCGAGCGCTGCCGGTGTTGGTCGTGTCCGAGGTCTCCGCGCTGGTCGACGACCTGGCCGACGCCCGGATCACCGCCGTCTGCCCCGCGCCCGTTGAGGACCAACTCGCCGACCACACCGTGGCCCTGCTCAGCTTCGGCCTGCCCGGCTTCGCGGTGGACACCACCGGCGCGCTGCACCTGTCGCTAATGCGCTCCTGCACCGGCTGGCCGTCCGGGGTGTGGATCGATCCGCCGCAGCGTACCCTGCCGGACGGTGCCTCATTCCAACTCCAGCACTGGACCCACGAGTTCAGCTACGCGCTGGTGGGCGGGGACGGCGACTGGCGGGACCAGACACTGCCCGCGCGAGGGCAGGAGTTCAACCACCCGCTGTACGCCCGGGTCGCGCCCGCCCAGGAGGGGCCGCTTCCGCCCACCCTGTCCTGGCTGCGGGTCGAGCCGCAGCGCGAGGTGCTGCTCGGCGCGCTCAAGCCGGCCGGAAACCCGATCGCCCACGGCTCGGCGGCGCCGGAGGGGCATGACCTCACCGTTCGGCTGATCGAGTCGACCGGCCTCGGGCAGACGGCGAGGCTCAGCGGCGCGCTGGGGTTGGACCAGGTGCGGCCCGCTGACCTGCTGGAACACCCGCTCGGGGAATCGGTCGACCAGCTCGACCTGACCGGGTCGCAGATCGCCACCCTGCTCGCGGTTCCTGCCGTGACCGCTCCGGCCGACGGCCCCGTGCTCGGTCCGGTCGCCGAACCCGCCCAGCCCGTGCACGCGCGCTACTGGCTGCACAACCGGGGCCCGGCACCGCTCGGCTACCTGCCCGTGTCGATCGGCGCGTCGCCGGGGCTGCTGCGGACGACGGGGGAGGCGGTGACCCTCTCGGTCGCCCTCTCGTCGCAGCTGCGGGACGCGGCGGTCGAGGGCACGGCCGTCGTCCTGCCGCCGGACGGCTGGGCGACGAGCCTCGGCAGCCGCCCGTACCGGCTGGAGCCCGGCGGCCACCTGCGCTTCCCGGTCACCCTCACCCCACCGTCGGACTCCGAACCCGGTCTGTACTTCGCCGCCGTCCGGATCGAGCACGACGGGCAGCAGATCGAGGACGTGGTCACGATCGCCGTCGGTGACCTCCCCGATCTGTTGCCCGTCCCTGGGGACACCCCCGAGGACTGGACGGCGGCCCAGGGCACCAAGGCCGTGACCGGCCGCGACACCGGCCTGTCGGTGGACGTCTCCCACGAGACCGTACGCCTGACCGCCGGAGGCCGTGCCGCCCTCACCCTCAGGCTCACCAACCGCACGCGCGGCGAGGTCCGAGGCGAACTGCAGCTGGTCTCCCCGTGGGGCACCTGGGAGGCGATCAACGATCCGGTCCGCGGCTTCACCGTCCCGGCCGGCTCCTCCGTGACCGTCGACTTCGAAATCGCCGCCCCCGAGTCCACCGACCCCGGCGCCTACTGGGCGCTGGCCAAGGCCATGTGGTTCGGCCGCTGCCAGTACGCGCCGACCGTCGCCCTGGTGGTGGAAGCATGACTCTCGGCCTGCTCGACGGACACCCCCTCCCCCGCACCGCTCTCGACGAGCGCCTCGCCGCCCTCCGTAACGCCCCACGCTCCACCGCGCTGCCCCAGCCGGGCAGCTCGGAGGACCGCCAGCTCATCAGGTGGGTTGCCCAGGTACTCCTGACCGAAGTCCTCTGCGAGGTGGTCGCCGCCGAACGCGAGCTGCCCGTCACCGAGGACGGCCCGGCCCGACTCGACCAACAGGCTGCCGTCGAGCTCGGCTCCATCACGGCGGCCGCCTACGAGGGCAGCGCAGCCGTCCGCGCCGTCTACGAGGCGGTCACCGCCGAGGTCGAGCCCTCACCGAACGACATCGCCCACTACCGCGCCCTGACCACCCAGCCGCCGGCCACCCGCTGGCACATCGCGACCCCCGACGGCGGCTTCGAGGCCGCCCCGCCACGCTCCCCATGGCCCTCGCCGAAGCCCTCCGCGAAGCACCACCCGGCGAGTGGGTCACCGTCGGCCCCTGGAAGGCCAGCCTGCTCGCCACCCTGACCAACCCCCAGAACCCCGACCCCACCCCCGCCCTACGCGAAGCCGCCCGCCGAGCAGAGTTCGTCCGCTGGCTCGACCGCGAGCGCGCCCAACGCCTCACCCTGGTAGAGGGATTGGAACACCCCGGAGACCCCGCCCAACCCGACAACCACCACCGCCACTGAGCAGACTTCGTAGGTCAAGCAGCGAGTTGGTAGCGGGCCCGGTGGTTGCGCTGGTGCTCTAGGCCCAGATGGTAGGTCCAGTAGCGGTCGAAGTCGCCGTTGGCGAGCAGTGCGCGGAGTTCCAGGACGGCTTCGGCGCCGGCGCTCCGCCCGGCCGTCGACGCGTTCGTCCGACAAATTCGTTACCCGGCGGCCGGAGCGCCGTGATACACAACCGAGGTGCAAAACACTTTGGAGTTCCCCGAGGTCCTGCGGCTGATCGAAGACCGCTCGGCCGCGTTCCGCGCCGCGATCGCGTCCGCCCCCGACCTTGACGTCCAGGTCCCGACCTGCCCGGACTGGACGCTGCGCGAACTGGCGCAGCACCTCGGCGACGGCCGCCGCCGCCAGGCCGCCATCGTCGCGGCGGGCCCGGGCGCTGAGCCCCCGGCGAGGACGGACCCGAAGGGCGCCCCGACCGCGCCCCGCGACCGCGAAGCCCTGGACGCCTGGCTCGCCGAGTCGACCGAGCTCATGCTCGACGCGATGCGCTCGGCCGGCCCGGACCGCGGCTGCTGGACCTGGTGGGGCCGCTCGCAGGCCCCGGAGACCAGCGGAGCCGTGGCCCGGCACCAGATCCAGGAGATCGCCGTCCACACCTACGACGTCCAGCTCACCCAGGGGGCCGCACAGCCGCTGCCGACGGACGTCGCGGTCGAGGGCGTCGACGAGTTCCTGACGACCGTCTCGGCGACGACCGTCCCCTGGCCGTTCAAGCCGGCGACCATCGACCTGCACACGACCGAGGGCCGCTCCTGGCGCCTGACCCTCAACGCCGACGGCGTCCGCTGCGACGACCTCGCCGCCGACGCGGAGCCGGGCGACATGGCGGTGCGAGGCGCAGCGAGCGAACTGGTCCTCTACCTCTACGCGCGCGTCCCGCTTGACGGCCTGGAGACCACCGGCGACACCGAGCCGATGGAGCAGCTCGCAGACTGGGACCCGAACGCGTAAAACGCGCACTTGTGACGCATCCGTCGGTTGATGCGCTCGCTCCTGCGGGCGCCACTGGGCCCGGGGTTGCGGACATCGCGCGGCTGCGGGCAGGCTGCGGGCCTGCTGTTCAAGGGCGAAAGGCGCACCTGCGGGCGGCTCGCGCCCGACTGGGGACAGTGCGCGGCGGGTGCAGATTGCTGGGACTGACCTCGTAGATCAAGCAGCGAGTCGGTAGCGGGCATCGGCGCGCGGAACTCCGTCTTGGATCGGCCCCTCGCTCGGTGGAGCGAGGGGCCGATCGTTTCAGCCGGTGGAGTTGGCGTGGTGGTCGAACTCGCCGGCCTTGGCGGCTTCCAGGAACCTCGTGAAATGGGCGGGCGTGGTGCGGACTATGACCTCTCCCTCGTCAGACTCCCGCAGTTCAACCACCCCGTCTAGCGTACGTACTTCGACGCACTCATCGTTTGCGGCGGAGTAACTGGACTTCCACCACGCAGAACTATTCACGCTTGCTCTCCATTTCCTTCTTGATGGATCCGATGAAGTCTCGGGACTCCTCCTCGGAGAGCGCGTTGGAGTTGAATCGCGCGAGGAGGGAGCGGAACCTTGCCATGTGGGCCGGAGCGTCGAAGATTCGGCAGCCGAGGCTCGTGTCTACCTGAGCCCCATCGAGCTCGGGCACTGATCCCTCGGCATACGTGAAGTTCTCGCTGGAGCTTGGCATACCGCCGATGTCGAAGGGCACGACTCGAATCGAGATGGTCGGTTGCTCGGAGTCTTCGATGAGGGCTCCGAGTTGCTCGCCGAGGACGGCTGGTCCACTGAACTGCATGCGCAGCGCTGCTTCATGGATGAACGCTGAGTAAGGCGTCGCGCCGGACCGGATGAGGCGCTGCCGCTGCATTCGGAAGGCTGTTCTGAGATCGATCTCGTGGCGAGGCAGTGGCGGGAATGTCTGAGCGAAGACGGCAGCAGCGTACGGCCCGGTCTGGAGCAACCCGGGGACGAAGGCCATCGTGTAGGTGGTGAGACGTCGAGCCCAGCCTTCGAACTCTGCGACATCAATGAAGTCCGAGGACAGAGTTCCTCGGTATTCCTCCCACCAGCCCGGCCTCTCGCGCTCCGTGATGATGTCGGAGAGCGCAGCGATCAGAGGCTCGTTGACGCACATGCACGTCGCGGCGATCGTGCGCAGGCGCTCCACGCTGATGCCGATTCTCCCTGCCTCCATCTGCGTCACCTGCGCCGGGCTCATGCCCGCGAGGCGGCCGAGCTCGCTGCCGCCGAAGCCAGCCTGCTCGCGCATCCTTCGCAGCTCTGCGCCGAGTCGTCGCTGACGGAGTGTCGGGTTCGCGCGTGGAGCCATGGCTTCCTTCCAGGGCGGGGTGGGCCCCAGTCTGCCGCGCGGCTTGCCGGTCGGTCCATCTGAGGCGGCTGATACCACGATAGAGGGAAAGATCCGAGATTGGGGTAAAACTTGATCTCATCCTGGGCTATGGTCGCCAGTAGGTCGATCGATCCGACGGATCGTCAGTAACGCCTGTCTTTCCGGGCAGTAGGCGCCTGCTGCCCGCGCACCGCAGAGCAGCCATGCGCGGCATCAACCAGCCCCGCCCTGGCCTGGCTCACGGCGACGAATCCACCGGTTCGCCTCTCTCTCCGCACCACCGCCTCATGGAGGACTCCATGTGCACCCGTAACGCGCCCTCGCTCGCCCTCTCCCGGCAGGCCCTGCGGGAGGTCCTGACCCGCGCGGGCTGGGACCCCGAGACGATCTTCAACGCCGAACTCGCCCTCTGCGAGCTCATCGTCAACGCGTGGCGGCACGGCGAGACCGCCGCCCCCGTCGTCTACTTCTCCCTCCTCACCCGCACCCTCCGGGTCTGCGTCTCGGACGAGAACGACGCGCTCCCCGAGCAGCGCAACCCCGTCGACCTCGGAGAGTCCGGCCGTGGCCTCCAGCTCGTGGAGGGCCTCACCCACCGCTGGGGCGTCGACCCCCAGAAGCGGGGCAAGATCGTCTGGTAC
Organism: Kitasatospora sp. NPDC001159; assembly: GCF_053598235.1. Lineage (NCBI taxonomy): Bacteria > Bacillati > Actinomycetota > Actinomycetes > Kitasatosporales > Streptomycetaceae > Kitasatospora > Kitasatospora sp. NPDC001159. Next base: position 50,008 of record NZ_JBSFJV010000008.1, on the reverse strand, counting down.
GAGCTGGACTCCGTCTCGTGAGCCCCCACCGCACGCCCATCGCGCCCACCGACCCCCGGCTGCGCGACCACGCCGAACCGCAGGTCGCGGCGCTCCTCCGCGAACTCCACGAGTGCGGGCGCGAGTTCGGCCTCCTCTGGGGCTCGGCCACCGTCACCGAGAGGACCCTCGACGGCCGCATCCTGGTCGACTTCGGCAACGCGCCCGTGAGCACTCTGCTCAACCTCCTCCACCTCCTCCGCGACAACGAAGGGAGCGAGCGAGGATGAGACCGGGTACCGCCACCTTCCTGATCGGCGCCGCCTTCGCCGTGCTCCTCGCGCTAGCGTTCGCCACCGTCGCACTGGGCGTGATCACGGCCCTCCGGATGCCCAAGCCTGACGACCGCACCGATCCCGAACGGCAGGACCAGGACCGGACCCGGGGCATACCCGCCTGACCGCGACGCCGCGCGGCCGAGCCGAGTCCCCCGACTCGGCTCGGCGGCAGGGAATCCGAGCCCGTCTTGCCGTACGAGCTCCCGTATCCGCAGCTGACCGAGCAGCGAGGGCTTGAGGCGCGGTCGACTCCCGGGGGCGAAGCTCTGAGCGAGCAGCGGCATCAATCCTGCTGATGCGCAGTGAAGCAGACCGCGTTGGACGTGATCGCGGCCGCGACTTCAGGATGGCCGCATGACCGTTTCCTCTGCCATCGCCTCCTTCGCCGTCGTGGCAGGCATGCTGACCATCATGCCGGGACTGGATACCGCTCTGGTGCTGCGCTCCGCCATCACGCTGGGCAGGCGCCGGGCCTTCGCGACGGCGCTGGGGATCCTCTGGTGGCTGAACCGCGGCTCGGTGCAGCGGGTCATCGACGCGATCACCGGCACGGTGCTCGTCGGGTTCGGCGTCAAGCTGGCACTCGGGGACAACTGACCACTGAGACCGACCGGCAGGAACGGTCGACGGCCACCGAGTGGCGACGGTGTTCACGTACTTGTCCGCCGCATCGACGACGTGGGTCGACAACGGCGGCAAGGGGGACGTCATGGACCTGCACGACGAGTGCCTGGCCCTGGGACTCCTGGCAAAGGTGGTGGGCTTGACCTGGTCAGCGGTCGGTGTTGTGTACGAGGCCGCCGGGTAGCGGGACGCGGTCAGCCGCGCGATAGCACGCGATAAACCCGGCGACGTCGACGGTCATCCCGGGATAATGGTCGCCATGGATGAGGTCGAGGTCGTCGTCGCCCATTCCGAGCGCGCGACCCTGCGCGTCGGCGACGTGTTCCTGAAGGTGGACGCCGATCAGGCGCGCATCGACGTCGAGGTCGAGGCGATGGCCCTGGCACCGGTTCCGACCCCGGAGGTCCTGTGGCGCAAGCCGTCCGTGCTCGCGATCGCCGCCGTCCCGGGGACGGCGCTCGGCCGCCTCGGCGAGCCGTCGACCGCGTCGCCGGCGGCGTGGGCCGCGGCGGGTGCCGCCATCCGGAAGTTGCACGACGCGCCGTTGCCGCCCTGGCCCGGCCGGGGACTCGACGAGTTGACGGCGGATCTCGACGGCGAGTGCGAGTGGCTCGTGACGAACGGCGTCCTGCCCGCCGACCTGGTCACCCGCAACCGCCAGGTCGCCGAGGCCGCGCTCCGGCCGTGGAACCCGGTGTTCACGCACGGCGACCTGCAGATCACTCACGTGTTCGTCGACGGCGACGAGGTCACCGGCATCATCGACTGGTCCGAGGCGGGCCAGGGTGATGCCCTGTTCGACCTCGCCATCTTGACGCTCGGACACGAGGAGCACCTCGGCGACGTCGTCGCCGGCTATGGCACCGACGTCGACCTCGACGTGATCCGCGCGTGGTGGTCGTTGCGAAGCCTGCTGGTGGTTCGCTGGCTGGTCGAGCACGGCTTCGACCCGTCCGCGCCGGGCTGTGAGGTGGACGTGCTGAGATCCCGGCTGTGAGACTGCGCGGGCCCGACTGTCCGGCAGCGCCGGGTGGGCGTGGCGGTACCGTCGACCGCATGACTGAACTGAGCGACTGGACGTACGTGGTGACCGACATCGAGGTCGACGGTCCGTGGGCGGGCCCGAACTCGATGCGGTCCTTCGCGTCTGTTGCCACGACGACGGACGGGCGGACGTTCGGCGAGTTCGAGGCCATCCTCGAACCGCTCCCCGGTTCGGCACCGAACCCGCGCACCAAGGAATGGTTCGACTCCGAGCCGGGCGCGTGGGAGGCCGCGACCGCGAACCCGGAACCCGTCGTCGACGTGATGAGCAGGTACGTGGAGTGGATCCAATCGCTGCCCGGGCCACGAGCGTTCGCCGCGGCACCGCTGTCGTTCGACGGCACATGGATCGACTACTACCTGCGTCGGTTCACCCCGTACGGGCTGCACCAGGGCCCGTACGAGCAGGATCCCCTCTTCCAGGGACCGGCGCTGTGCCTGCGCTCGTACACGGCGGCACTGACCGGGCGGCCGGCAGCGGACCTTGCGGCGCCGAAGCTGCCCCCGCACTGGCTGGGCGATGTGACGCACACGCACAAGGCGATCGACGACGCTCGTGGCTTCGCCAACCTGCTGCACTTCCTCACCCGGAACGCCGGGACACCTGTGATCACGTTCGACGCGTAAGCCAACGTGCTGCGGCTGGGTCCGCCGCCCGCTGCCGGTGCCGGTGCCGGTGCCGGTGCCCAGGGTGCGGAGCGTGTGGTTGGCCATGTGGAGGTGGCCGACCAGGCTCGTTCGCGGACGGCTTCCTGCCCCAGGGGCCGGAGGGCTCAGCGAGGCAGGACCATCCGCAGCCGGAGGGTTCAGCGCAGCACCGCCGGTGTCGGACCGTTCGGGCGTACCGTGATGCTGTAGGCGGAGCCGGTCGGGCGGGAGCGGAACTCCAACCGCCCCAGCGGAAGCAGTAGTTCCAGCAGCGCCGTGGTCTCCCGCAGGGCGAACTGGGTGCCCAGGCAGGCGCGGGCGCCAAGGCCGAAGGGCAGGTATGCGCCGAACTGGCCGGGGCGGTCCGCGCCGGGGGCGAACCGGGCGGGGTCGAAGCGCTCCGGGTCGGGCCACAGCGCCGGGTCGCGGTGGGTGAGGTACGGGCAGACCAGGACGTCCGTGCCGGCGGCGATCCGGTGCCCGGCGATCACGTCGTCCTCGATGGCGTGCCGGGGGAGCAGCCAGGCGGAGGGGTAGAGCCGGAGGGTCTCGCTCACCAGCGCCTGGGGGTCGGTGCCGCGGGCCCCCGGGTTGTCGTCGAGCAGCAGGAACAGCCAGGTGAGCGTGGTGGCGGTGGTCTCGTGGCCGGCCACCAGCAGGGTGACCAGCTCGTCGCGGATCAACCGGTCGGTGTACTCGGGGAGGTGGTCGGCCGCGTCGAGCAGGACGCGGAGCACGCCGGGCCCCTCGACATCCCGGACCGACCGCGCCGCGTCGATCGCCGCCTGGGCGACGGCGTCGATCCGGGCGAGGTCCTCGGCGACCGCGTCCCGGGCGTCCGCCGCATTGGTCGGCAGGGTCGGCATCGCGGTCACCACCCGTTCCACGGAGCGCAGTTCGCCGTCCGTCCGGTCGTCCAGCGGCAGCCCGGTGAGCGCTCGCCAGACGGTGTCCAGGGCGAAGCCGCGCATCTCCTCGCCCACGTCGAAGGTCTCCCCGCTGCGCCGGTATCCCTCCCAGCGCTCGGCAGTCCGGCGCGCCGCGGCGGCGATCCGCTGCTCGTAGCGGCGCATCCCGGTGCCGGTGAACTGCGACTGCAGCAGCCGCCGTTGGCGCTTCCAGGCGTCGCCGGTGGCGGAGAGAACGCCGTCGCCGACCAGCATCCGGGCCCGGTGCGAGCGCTTGACGTACCGGTCGGGGTGGCGGCCGAGCACGTGCTGAACCGCGGCCGGGTCGGTGACCAGGACGGTCGGGGTCGGGCCGAGCCGGAAGGCGGCGATGCCGCCGATGCCGCGCTGGGCGAGGGCCAACAGGTCGACCAGCTGGGCCTCCTCGGCCCGCCACTGCTCGACGACGTCCGCCGCCAGCTCGGGGACGGGGTGAGCTTCCGTGGTCACGGGGTCTCCCTAGCGTGTTGGGCGGCCCGGGAGGGGCTGGGAACATCCCGGCTGACTGTACGCCAGACGGGCGACGCCGAGTGGCGGCGTGATGGCCTCCGGTGGACGCTGGCCGGCCTGGCCACCCCGGGCGGAGGGCACGACGACCGCCTGGATCACCCGGATCGCCACCTGGATCGCCCCGACGGCACTGATCACCGCGCCGCTGTTCTTCTTCGGCTACGTCTACACCAGCGCCTACTACGACTACTTCGGCGTCGACAGTTCGACGCTCGGCTTCGACACCCGGCAAGTGCTGGTAGCGGGCGAAAGCGGCGGCCACGACCTACGCCTCCGACCGGGGGAGTGCTCACGCGGCGTGGGCCGGGCGGAACCTCTACATGAGCCCCGCGGTCATCCTCGACACCGTCGAACGCCTCCACCTGGACCTCTCCGCGTGCGCCGACCCGAAGAGCACCGCGTGCCGCAAATCGGAATGGGCCGGTCTGACGGAGACGACGCTCCCGGACGCGGGGCCCCAGGACCGGTTCCGGTACCGCTACCGCGGACTGCGCCTGCTCGCCCAGTCCGGCGACCGGATGTTTCTCCTCCCGAACTACTGGACCTGGGAGCACGGCGACCTGCTGGTCCTGCCGATGGACGCCGACGTCCGGGTGGCCCTCCACCCCGGCTGACCGCGGTAGCGCCCACACGGCTGCGCCGCTCAGATGGGGTCGGCTACCAGTGGTTGATCACACCGGCTGCCACAGCGCCGGGACGATCGGCGCTCAGGGCGTGCAGCAGCGCGGATGCGCCCCCTTCGCGTCGGCTTGACGTCAACTTCGTGCGCTAATTTTCCGTCGATCGGGTCATTTGTGGCGTTAACACGTCGAATGACTGCCCCGGCCTGTGGCTCCCGCTAGAGTCTCTGACGTTTGCAGTCATTAGTCCGCGAAGAACAAGGGGGAGCGTGCTGTCCGCCATCGCACGCCGGCTCGCCCATCCGCTTCCGCTCTTGGGTGTGCTGTGTACGGTCGCCGCCATGTGGCACTTCCGCCTCGGGCGGGTCGGCTCTGCCCGCCCGGCGCTGCCGGCCGCGCTGGGGATCCCGCTCGCCCTGTCGATCGGCTCGCCTTCCCGCTGCCTCCAGAATGTCGCTGACAATGGCGTGATTCACTTTCCGGTGTCTTCGTCGCGTGGCCCGGGGTGCATCTGTCCGCGGGCCCTGATCTGCTTCTCGGCGTATTCAGTATTCGTGGTCGGAATACTTATTTCGGCACAGGGGTATTCCGCTCACGCCGACATCGACGTCCACCTCGGCCGGCTCGGCCGCGGCCCGGTCATGTTCCCGACCGCGGTGTGAGCTCCCCGCCACCCCGCCGCACCCCTGACGCCGGATGAGGGCCACCGAGCAGTCCGCCTGACCCCGGCCCGCGAAGCCTCTCCTCTCCTCCCGTGCCCGCGCGTCCCGCCACCGACCCCGGATTGGATCATGACCACATCGCCCTTCGCCGTGCCCTGCGACCGGATCGCGATCACCGGGATCGGCTGCCGACTGCCGGGACACGCCAACGACCACCGGACCTACTGGCGCAACCTGATCGAGGGTCGGGACTGTCTCACCGACACCCCCGCCGACCGGTACGACACCGGTACCCTCGGCAGCCGCGACCGGGCCAAGCCGGGGCGGCTGATCGGCGGCCGGGGCGGCTACATCGACGGCTTCGACACCTTCGACCCGGACTTCTTCGGCATCAGCCCGCGCGAGGCCGAGCACATGGACCCGCAGCAGCGCAAGCTCCTGGAGGTCAGCTGGGAGGCGCTGGAGGACGGCGGGCTGCGCCCCGGCGAGCTGGCCGGGCGGGACGTCGGCGTCTACATGGGCGCCTTCACCCTGGACTGGAAGATCCTGCAGTTCGCCGACCTCGACTTCGCCACCATCGCCGCGCACACCGCCACCGGCACCATGATGACGATGGTGTCGAACCGGATCTCGCACTGCTTCGACTTCCGCGGCCCCAGCGTCTCGATCGACACCGCCTGCAGCTCCTCGCTGGTCGCGGTCCACCTGGCCTGCCAGAGCCTGCTCCGCGGCGAGACCGAACTCGCCCTGGCCGGTGGCGCGTTGCTGCACATGGCGCCGCAGTACACGATCGCCGAGACCAAGGGCGGCTTCCTCTCCGCTGACGGCCGCTCGCGCGCCTTCGACGCCTCCGCCGACGGCTACGTCCGGGCCGAGGGCGTCGGCGTGGTGGTGCTCAAGCGGCTCTCCGACGCGCTGCGCGACGGGGACCCGGTGCACGCGGTCATCCTCGGCAGCGGCGTCAACCAGGACGGCCGCACCAACGGCATCACCGTCCCCAGCGCGGACGCCCAGGCCGCCCTGATCGAGCGGGTCTGCGCCGAGGCGGGGGTGCTTCCCGGCAGCCTGCAGTACGTCGAGGCGCACGGCACCTCCACCCCGGTCGGCGACCCGATCGAGGCGGCCGCGCTCGGCCGGGTACTGGGCATCGGCCGGCGCTCCGGGGACCGCTGCTACGTAGGTTCGGTCAAGACCAACATCGGGCACACCGAGGCCGCCGCCGGTGTCGCCGGGCTGATCAAGACCGTGCTGGCCCTCAAGCACCGCCGCATCCCGCCGCACCTCAACCTGGAGCGGCCCAACCCCGCCATCGACCTGGCCGTGCTGCCCTTCGAGATCCCGACCGCCCCGGTCGACTGGCCCGAGCACCAGGGCCCGGCCCGCGCCGGCGTCAACTCCTTCGGCTTCGGCGGCACCAACGCCCACGTCCTGCTGGAGGAGCCGCCGCTTCCCGCCACCGCCCCGGCCCCAGTCGTCGCTGCGGCGTCGCGGCCGACCCGTACGGTGCTTCCGCTGAGCACCCGGGACGCGGCCGGACTGCCCGAGCTGGCCGGCGCCGTCCGCGCGGAACTCGCCGCGGGGACGGCGCTCACCGACCTCGGCCACACCCTGGCCCACCGCCGTCAGCACCTGCCCGAGCGGCTCGCCGTGGTCTACTCCGGGCAGCAGGACCTGGACGAGGCGCTGGCCGCGGCCGAGCGCGGCGAGGCGCACCCGCTGGTGGTCCAGGGGTGCGCCCGGGAGCGCCGACAGCGGCGGCTGGCCTGGGTGTTCACCGGTATGGGCCCGCAGTGGTGGGGGATGGGCCGGGGCCTGTACGAGAGCGAGCCGGTCTACCGGGAGGCGGTGCGGGCCGTCGACCGGGAGATCCGCGAGCAGGCCGGCTGGTCACTGCTGGAGGAACTGGGCCGCGACGAGGCGAACTCCCGGATGGCCGAGACCTGGCTCGCCCAGCCCGCCAACTTCGCCGTCCAGGTAGGGCTTTCGGCGCTCTGGCGAAGCCACGGCCTGGTGCCCGACGCGGTGGTCGGACACAGCACCGGCGAGGTCGCCGCCTTCTTCGAGGCCGGGGTTTACGACCTGGCCGACGCCGTCCGGGTGGTGCTCGCCCGCAGCGGGCTGCAGCAGCGCCTGGCCGGGACGGGCTCGATGCTCGCGGTCGGCTTGCCGGAGGCCGAGGCGGAGCGGCGGATCCGCCCGTACCGCACCCGGGTCTCGCTCGGCGCCGTCAACAGTCCCTCCGCGGTGACCCTCGCCGGCGACGCCGAGGCGCTGCGCGAACTGGCCGAGGAACTCAGGCAGCAGGGCGTGTTCACCCGCTTCCTGGACGTTGAGGTCCCGTACCACAGCGTGCGGATGGACCCGATCCGGGACGAGCTGATCGCCGCGCTGGACGGGATCAAGCCGCGCGAGGCGCAGCTGCCGCTCTACCTGACCGCCCGTGAGGGGCTCGCCCAGGGCCCGGAACTGGACGGCGAGTACTGGTGGCGCAACGTCCGCAACCCGGTGCGCTTCCGGGCCGCCGTCGAGCGGATGGCCGAGGACGGGCACCGGCTGTTCCTGGAACTCGGCCCGCACCCGGTGCTCGGGCACGCGATCCGCGAGTGCGCCGAGCAGGCGCACACCCTGCCGTCGATCCGCCGCCAGCAGGACGAGCCCGAGCGCTTCGCCCGGACCCTGGCCGAACTGCACACCCTGGGCGTCGAGTTGAGCTGGGACGCGCTGCACCCGGCCGGACGCCCGGTACCGCTGCCGACCTACCCGTGGCGGCGCGACCGCTACTGGGTCGAGCCGAAGCCGGTCGAGCAGGTCCGGCTCGGGCTGGTCGACCACCCGCTGCTCGGCCGCCGCACCGCCGCGGCCCAGCCGACCTGGACCACCGCGCTGGATCCGGAGCGGCTGCCCTACCTGGACGACCACCGGATCGAGGGCCAGGTGGTCTTCCCGGCCGCCGGGTACCTGGAGATGGCTGCCCAGGCCGTCCGGGCGCTCACCGGCGGCACCGAGGTGGTGCTGGCCGAGGTCGAACTGAGCCGGGCGCTGTTCCTCTCGACCGAGCCGGTCCCCGTCCAGCTCGGCTACGCGCCCGAGGACGCCCGCTTCACCATCGCCTCCACCCCGACCGGCGGCGAGCCCGCCGTGCACGCGAGCGGCCGGGTCCGCACCGGCCAGCGCCGCGCCCACGGGCCCGCACCGGACTTCGACGCACTGCGCGACCGGGGGCGGCGCTTCGACGGCCCCGACTGCTACCGGCGCCTGGCCGAGCGGGGCTACCACTACGGGCCCGCCTTCCAGGCCATCGCCGAGGTGTGGGCCGGTCCCGGCGAGGCGCTCGCCCTGATCCGTCCCACCCCGCAAATCGGCGCCGGGGCGGCCGACCACCACCTCCACCCGGTGCTGCTGGACGCCTGCTTCCAGACCCTGCTGACCACCCGGCTGCACGCCCCCGAGGGCGGCGTCGTCCGGCTGCCGGTCTCGATCGAGGAGGTCCGGCTCGACCGGGCCGGCGACCGGCCGCTGTGGGCGCACGCCACCGTCACCCGGGACAGCGGCGAGGAACTCGTCGGCGACCTCGCCCTCTACACCGAGGACGGCACCCCGCTCGGCCGGATCACCGGCTTCAAGGTCGCCGACGTCGCCCGGGCCTCCGCCTCGGTGGGCCTGGCGACCATCGACGGCTGGCTCACCGAACTCGCCTGGACGCGGGCCCCGGCGGCGCCGCTCGACGAGTCGACCGGCGACCTGCTGCTGTTCGCCGACGGCGGCGGCCTCGCCGAGCGGCTGGCCGCCCTGGCGGTCGACCGCGGCGCCCGCTGCCACCTGGTCCGGCCCGGAACCTCCTACGCGTTCGGCGACGGGGAGACGACGGTGCGGCCCGACTCCGCCGAGGACCTCCAACGGCTGTTCGCCGACCTGGAACCGGCGTACCGAACCGTCGTCCACCTGTGGAACCTCGACCTGCCCGCCCTCGACGCCGCCGAGCCCGCGCAGCTCGACCGGCTCGCCACCCACGGCGCCTACTCGCTGATCACCCTCGCCCAGGCGCTGCCCGCCGCCCGCCCGGACGGCCGGCTGCACATCGTCACGCGGGGCACCCAGGCCGCCGCGCCCGGGGACCGGGTCGAACCGCTCGGCGCCCCCGCCTGGGGCATCGGGCGGGTGCTGTGGCAGCAGGAACTCGTCGCCCAGCGGGGCAGCCTGGTCGACCTCGACCCCTCGCTCGACGCGCGGGACCAGGCCGAGGCACTGCTCGCCGAACTCGCCGCCAGGGGCGAACAGGAGATCGCCCTGCGGGCCGGCAGCCGGCTCACCAGCCGGCTGCGCCGCGCCGAGGGCCTCACCCGGCCGCTGCCGCCGGTCCTGCGCCCCGACGGCAGCTACCTGGTCACCGGCGCCTTCGGCGCGCTCGGCCGGCTGCTCTGCCGCACCCTGGTCAAGCGCGGCGCCCGGCGGCTGATCCTGGTCGGCCGCACCGCCCTGCCCGAGCGCGCCGAGTGGCAGACCGTCGACGCGGCGAGCCCCGCCGGGGAGCGGATCGCCTTCCTGCGCGAACTGGAGGCGCTCGGCGCCGAACCGCTGCTCGCCCCGGTGGACGTCACCGACGAGACCGCCCTCGCGGCCTGGCTCGCCGACTACCGCCAGCGCCAACTCCCGCCGATCCGAGGGGTGTTCCATCTCGCCGGGCAGGTCCGGGACACCCTGCTGGCGCAGATGGACCGGGCGGCCTTCGACGCCGGATACAGCCCCAAGGTGATCGGCGGCCACCTGCTGCACCGGCTGCTGCGCGCCGAACCGCTCGACCACTTCGTGCTGTTCGCCTCGGTCGCCTCGCTGCTCACCACCGCCGGACAGGCCAACTACGCGGCCGGGAACGCCTTCCTGGACGCCCTGGCCCACCACCGCCGCCGCGACGGCCTGCCCGCGCTCAGCCTGGACTGGGGCCCCTGGGCCACCGGCATGATCGAGGAACTGGGCCTGGTCGCCCACTACCGTGACGCGCGCGGCATGAGCTCGCTGCCGCCGGAGGCCGGAACCGCCGTGCTGGAGCGCGTCCTCGGGCAGGACCGGGCCCAGCTGCTGGTCGCCACCGTGGTCGACTGGCCGACCTTCCTGGCCTGGTACCCGGCCCCGCCGCCGCTGGTCGCCGAACTCGCGGCGAGCGCGGCCGAGCAGGCCCCGGCCGAGACCGGCGGCTTCCTGGACGGCTACCGCGCCGCCGACCAGGGGACCCGGCGGGAGCTGGTCACCGAGCGGTTCACCGCGGCCGCCGCGGCCGTGCTGCGGATCGGCGCCGAGCGGATCTCCCAGGGCAGCAAACTCGGTGCCCACGGCCTGGACTCGCTGCTCGCCATGGAGCTGCGGGCCCGGGTGCACGGCGAACTCGGCGTCGCCCTCCCGGTGGTGGCGCTGCTCAGCAACGGCACCGTCGGCGACCTGGTCGACCTGCTCACCGCGGGCCTGGCCGACCAGCTCGCCGCCGAGGGGAGCCCGGAGCAGGCCGAGGTCGAGCTGTACACCGACGAGTCCCGCTACCCGCTCACCCACAACCAGCAGGCGCTGTGGTTCCTGCGCCAGCTGCACCCGGACGGCTTCGCGTACAACATCGGCGGCGCGGTCGAGGTGCGCGCCGAACTCGACCCGGAACTGGTCTTCACCGCCTTCGCCTTCCTGGTCGCCCGCCACCCCGGGCTGCGCGCCGCCTTCACCGCCGAGGAGGGCCGCCCCGTCCAGCGCATCCGGGGTGAGGTCGTCGCCGACACCGGGCTGTTCGACGTGGAGGGCCGCCCCTGGGAGGAGATCCACGAGCTGATCGTCCGCGAGTACCGACGGTCGTACGACCTGGCCGAGGACCCGTTGGTACGGCTGCGGCTGTTCCGGCGCGGGCCGGACCGCTGGGTGCTGATGAAGGCCGTCCACCACATCGTCTCGGATGCGATCTCCATCTTCACCTTCATCGAGGAGCTGTTCGAGGTCTACGAGGCGCTGCGCCAGGGCCGCATCCCCGAACTTCCCCCGGTGGCCGCCCGCTACCTGGACTTCCTCAACCACCAGAACCGCTTCCTGGCCGGTCCGCAGGCGCAGCGGATGCTCGACTACTGGCGCGGGCACCTGCCGGCCGAGATGCCGGTGCTGGCACTGCCCACCGACAAGCCGCGCCCGGCGGTGCAGACCCACAACGGGGCCTCTGAGTTCTTCCAGCTGGACGCCGAACTGACCGGTCGGGTACACGAGTTGGCCCGCGCGCACAGCGCCACCCCGTTCATGGTGCTGCTCAGCGCCTACTACCTGCTGTTGCACCGCTGGTCCGGGCAGTCGGACATCGTGGTCGGCAGCCCGGTGACCGGGCGCACTCAGGAGGATTTCAGCTCCGTCTACGGCTACTTCGTCAACCCGCTGCCGCTGCACGTGAGCCTGACCGGGGAACCGACCGTGGCCGACCTGCTGGCCCGGGTGCGGGAGAGCGTGCTCGGCGGGCTGGACAACCAGGAGTACCCGTTCCCGCTGCTGGTCGAGCAGCTGGGGCTGCAGCACGACCCGAGCCGCTCCGCGGTGTTCCAAGCGATGTTCATCCTGCTCACCCACAAGGTCGCCGTGGAGCGCTTCGGCTACCGCCTGGAGTACATCGAACTCCCGGAGGAAGAGGGGCAGTTCGACCTGACCCTGTCCGCCTACGAGGACCGGTCGGACGGCTGCTTCCACTGCGTGTTCAAGTACAACTCCGACCTCTTCGAGCCCGCCACCGTGCGGCGGCTGGCCGCGCACTACCGCAACCTGCTGGACGCCATGACCCGGGCCGCCGAGGACGAGCCGGTCGGCCGGCTGCGGATGCTGGATGCGGCCGAACGCCGGCGCATCCTCACCGGGTTCAGCGGCGCCGAGCGGCGGATCGACCACGAGGTGCCGGTGCCCGAGCTGATCGCCAAGGCCGCCGCCGAGCACCCGGAGGCCGTCGCGGTGGTCGCCCCCGGCCGGGACGCGGTACGGCGGCTCAGCTACGGCGAACTGGACCGGCGCTCCCAGCGCACCGCCGCACGGCTGCGCGAACTGGGCGTCGGCGAGGGCTCGGTGGTCGCCGTCTGTCTGGACAAGTCCCCCGAGCTGATCACGACCCTGCTGGCGATCTGGCGGGCTGGCGCCGCCTACCTGCCGCTCGACCCCGGGCACCCGGCCGACCGGCTGGCCTACCAGGTGGCCGACGCCGGGGCGGCCCTGGTCGTGGTGGACGAGCGGCGCCCGCTCGCGGCCGACCTGCCCGCGCCACTGGTCACCCTGGAGGAGCTGGAACGGCCCGCCACCGCCAACGGGTCGCTGCCCGCCGCCGACCCGGACCGGCCCGCGTACGTGATCCACACCTCCGGCTCCACCGGCCGCCCCAAGGGCGTACGGGTCGACCACCGCAACCTGGCCGCGGTCACGGCGGGCTGGCGCGAGCAGTACCGGCTGGACACCGAGGCCCGGGTGCACCTGCAGATGGCCGGGACCGCCTTCGACGTGTTCTCCGGTGACCTCGCCCGGGCGCTCAGTACCGGCGGCACCCTCGTCCTGGTCGACCGCGAACTGCTCTTCGACACCGCCCGGCTGTACCGGGTGATGCGCGAGGAGGCCGTGGACTGCGGCGAGTTCGTGCCCGCCGTCGCCCGTGCCCTGCTGACCCACTGCGAACGCGAGGGCGTCGGGCTGGACTTCCTGCGGCTGCTGATCGTCGGCTCCGACTCCTGGAAGGCCGCCGAGCACCAGCGGCTGCGCGCCCTGTGCGGGCCGGGGACCAGGCTGGTCAACTCCTACGGCCTGACCGAGGCCACCGTCGACTCCAGCTACTACGAGGGCACCGCCGAGGAGCTGGAACCGGGCCGGATGGTCCCGATCGGCCGGCCCTTCCCGAACAGCGCGCTGTACATCCTCGACCGCTACGGCGAGCCCGTCCCGGCCGGGGTGCCCGGCGAGCTGTGGATCGGCGGCGCGGGCGTCGCCGCCGGCTACCTGGGCGGCACGGAGCAGACCGAACGGCGCTTCACCACCCTGGAGTTCGACGGCACCCCGCTGCGGCTCTACCGCACCGGCGACCTCGGCCACTGGGACACCGAGGGCACCGCTCACCTGCTCGGCCGGATCGACAACCAGGTCAAGGTGCGCGGCCACCGGATCGAACCCGGTGAGATCGAGGCCCACCTCACCGCCCGGCCCGAAATCGCCCAGGCCTGCGTGGCGGTCCGGCAGGACGCCTCGGGCGAGTCCGTCCTGGCCGCCTACCTGGTGCCCCCCGAGGGCGTCGAGCTGGACCGCCGCGAACTGCGCCGCCACCTCGCCGAGCACCTGCCCACCGTGATGATCCCCTCCTACCTCACCGAACTGCCCGCCCTGCCGCTCACCCCCAACGGCAAGGTCGACCTCGCCGCCCTGCCGGATCCCAAGGCCGACACCGGCGGCGAGCGGCACGAACCGCCCGTCACGCTCTACGAGGTCCGGGTCGCCGAGCACTGGAAGAACCTGCTCGGCCTCGAAGAGGTCGGCCTCCAGCACGACTTCTTCGAACTGGGCGGCAGCTCGATCCGGCTGATCGAGCTGATCCACCACCTGCAGACCGAGTTCAACATCAGCATCCCGGTCGGCCTGCTGTTCAAGGTCACCACCCTGCACGGCATGGCCCGCACCGTCGAACAGATCATCACCGGCGAGCTGGCCGGCGGCGAACCCCACCTGTGGTTCAACCCCGAGGCGCCCGAGGACCGGACGGTCTTCTGCTTCCCGCCGGCCGGCGGCCACGGCCTGGTCTACCGGCAGCTCGCCGCGCACCTGCCCGAGCACCGGGTCGCCGCCTTCAACTACCTGACCGGTGAGGACAAGACCGCCCGCTACGCCGACCTGGTCGAGGCGCTGCACGAGTCCGGACCGTACGTCCTGCTCGGCTACTCGCTCGGCGGCAACCTCGCCTTCGAGGTGGCCAAGGAGCTGGAGCGGCGCGGTCGCACGGTCGGTTCGGTGCTGCTGGTGGACGCCTACCGGACCCTGGCGGCCTTCGACCTGGGCGAGGAGCACGTGGCCGTCTTCGAACGGGAACTGCGCGAGCACCTGCACCGGCACACCGGCTCGCGGATCGTCGCCCAGAAGACCCTCGAACAGGCCCGGGACTACCTGGAGTTCTGCAGCCGCACCCCCAACACGGGCACGGTGAACGCCCAGCTGGACGTGGTCTGCGAGCGCGAGCGCCTCGCCGTGCACGTGGGCGGCGAGAGCGGCTCCTGGCACGGCGCCTCCGCCAGCGGCACGGCGGTGTACGCCGGCCACGGCAGCCACGCCGAGATGCTCGACGGCGAGTTCGCCGCGCGCAACGCCGAACTGGCGGGTGCCATCCTGGCCGGAGGCGCCGCCGATGGCCGCGGCTGACCACGGGCCGGACTGGTCCACCAGGGAGCGGGCCGGCGGCGGCCCGCCCCGGGTGATCGTGATCGGGGCCGGCCTGGCCGGTCTCGCCACCGGTTGCTACGCGCAGATGAGCGGGCTGGAGACCCGGATCTTCGAGAAGCACGTGCTGCCCGGCGGCTGCTGCACCGCCTGGTCCCGGCACGGCTACCTGTTCGACTACTGCATCGACTGGCTGATCGGCACCGCCGAGGGCACCGGAGCCCACCAGGTGTGGCGTGAACTCGGCGCCCTGGACGGCAAGTCGGTGACCCACTTCGACACCTTCAACCGGGTCGTCGACGAGCACGGCCGGGCCGTCACCTTCTACGGCGACCCGGACCGGCTGGAGGCCCACCTGCTGGCCCTCGCCCCCGGCGACGCCGCGCCGATCCGGGCCTTCTGCAAGGACCTGCGCCGCTTCGCCGCGATCGACCTGCCCTGGGACCTCACCCCGCCGCCGCTGCGCACCACGGCCGAACGGCTGCGCACCCTGCGCACCGTACTGCCCGCCTTCCGGCTGTTCTGGCGCACCGCGACCACCCCGATGAGCGGCTTCGCCGAGCGCTTCCAGGACCCGCTGCTGCGGCGGGCCTTCCCCAACATGTTCCTGCAGGAACCGGCCGGATTCCCGCTGCTGCCGTACCTGTACACCCTGGCCGCCGCGCACACCGGCAACGCGGGCTTCCCGCAGGGCGGTTCGCTCGGACTGGCCCGCTCGGTGGAGGAGCGGTACACCTCGCTCGGCGGGGTGATCGGCTACCGCTGCCGGGTGGACCGGATCCTGGTCGAGCGCGGGCGTGCCGTCGGCGTCGAACTACGGGACGGCTCACGGCACTTCGCCGACCACGTGGTGGCTGCCTGCGACGGCCCGACGGTGCTCGACCGGCTGCTGGAGGGCCGCTACTCCAGCCCGGCCACCGACCGGCTCTACGGCGAACTGCTGGACAAGCCCGGCAACCTCTACCCGGCCGTGGTCTCGGCCTTCGTCGGCGTCGACGGCTCGCTGCCGACCGGCGAGCCGCACAGCACCACCTACCTGCTCCCACCCGAGCAGGGCGCCCGGTTGCCAGGATCGCTCCAGCACAGCCTGGTGGTGCAGCTGCGCTCCAACTACGCGGACGGCTTCGCTCCGCCCGGCAAGTCGGTGCTGCACTGCACCTACTTCAGCGACTACCGCTCCTGGAAGGACCTGCGGATCCGCGACCGCCGGGCCTACCGGGCCCGCAAGCAGGAAGTCGCCGTGTTCGTCCGGGAGTTCCTGACCCGGACCTATCCCGGGGTCGGCGAACGGATCGAACTGGTCGACGTCGCCTCGCCGGTGACCACCGAGCGCTTCACCGGCAACACCTACGGCAGCATCCTCGCCTGGCAGGCCTTCTCCGAGGCGGAGGACACCGCCAACCGGCTGGTCAACCGGGACCGGATGCGGCTGCCGGGCCTCAGCGGCTTCTCCATGGCCGGGCAGTGGGCTTCGCTCGGCGGCCTGATCCGCGCCGCCACCAGCGGCCGGTACGCCGCCCAGTACCTCTGTCGGGAACTCGGCCGGCCGTTCCGGGCCTGGCCCAGCGACAACCAGGAACCCTGGCGCGCGGAGAAGTGGGGCCGTCTGCCGCAACTCGACCGGGCCACCGTGGGCCAGATGACCGTCGGAGGGCCGGAATGACGGGGACGAGCAGCAGCCGGCGGAGCGTGGTCATCATCGGCGGGGGGCTGGGCGGCCTGTCCACTGGCTGCTACGCGCAGATGAACGGCTACCGCACCCAGGTCCTGGAGATGCACGAGCTGCCCGGCGGTTGTTGCACCGCCTGGGACCGCGGCGAGTTCACCTTCGACTGCTGCGTCAGCTGGCTGCTGGGCAGCGGGCCCGGCAACGAGATGCACCGGATCTGGCTCGAACTCGGCGCCCTGCAGGGCAAGCGGATGCGCAACTTCGACGTCTTCAACGTGGTGCGCACCCGGGACGGGCAGGCGGTCTACTTCTACTCCGACCCGGACCGGCTGGAGGCCCACCTGCTGGACCTCGCCCCCGAGGACGCCCGGCGGATCCGGCAGTTCTGCGCCGGGCTGCGCAAGTTCCGGGTGGCGCTGACCCGTTACCCCTTCCTCAAGCCGGTCGGGCTGATGGGCCGGTGGGAGCGCTGGCGGATGCTCGCCTCCTTCCTGCCGTACTTCAACGTCATCCGGCGCTCGGTCTCGGTGCTGATGACCGACTACTCGGCGCGGTTCCGCAGCCCGCTGCTGCGCGAGGCGTTCAACTTCGTGCTGTACGAGAAGCACCCCAACTTCCCGGTGCTGCCGACGTACTTCCAACTCGCCTCGCACGCCGGGCAGTCGGCCGGTGTGCCGGAGGGCGGCTCGCTCGGCCTGGCCCGCTCGATCGAGCAGCGCTACCGGCGGCTCGGCGGCGAGATCACCTACAACGCCAAGGTGACCGAGATCCTGGTCGAGCGGGACACGGCGGTCGGGGTCAGGCTGAGCGACGGCCGGGAGGTGCGGGCCGACATCGTGGTGGCGGCCTGCGACGGGCGGACCACGATGATGGACCTGCTCAAGGGCCGCTACCTGAACGACACCTACCGCCGGCTGTACACCAAGACGCTCACCGAGCCGGGCATGGTCTTCCCCGGCTACCTGACCGTCTTCCTCGGGCTGCGCCGCCCCTTCCCGGCGGGCGACCCGTGCACCACCTACCTGCTGGAGGAGGAGTTCGCGGCGCGGCTCACCGGCATCCGGCACCCCAGCATCAACATCCAGTTCCGCAGCCGCCACTACCCGGAACTGTCGCCCGACTCGACCACCGTCGTGTACGCCAGCTACTTCTGCGACATCGCCCCCTGGCGGGAGTTGAGCACCGGACCGGAGCAGGCGCCCCGGCTGCGGCGGGGCGAGGAGCTGCACACCCTGCCGGTCGGCCGGGGGCGGGAGTACCAGCGGGAGAAGCGCCGGGTGCGCGACGCCGTCATCGAGTTCCTGGACCGGCACCACCCGGGGCTGAGGGACGCGGTGGCCGTCAAGGACGTCTCCACCCCGCTCACCCAGGTCCGCTACACCGGCAACTACGACGGCACGGTGCTCGGTTGGCAGCCCTTCGTGGAGAGCGGGGAGACCCTGGAGGAGGAGATCAAGCGCAACGGGCCGGGGCTGCCGGGCCTGGCGAACTTCTACCTCTCCGGGGTCTGGGCGACCACCGGCGGTCTGATCCGCGCGGCGGCCGCCGGCCGGCACGTCGTCCAGTTCATCTGCCGCGACGACCGCAGGCCGTTCACCGCCGCGGTGGACGACAGCGCGCCGTTGCCCACCCTGATCACCGAACCGGTCGGGCCCGACGACCGGCAGTTTGGAGTCACCTCGTGAGGATCGAGAAGTGGGTCGTCCGCGCGCACGTCGACGGCGTGCCGGACGTGGACCGGATGTACCGCAAGGTCGTCGAGGAGGTGGACGTCCGGCTCGCCGAGGACGAGATGCTGCTGCGGACCCGCTACGTCTCGGTGGACCCGTACCTCCAGGGGATCGCGCTGGACACCCCGGTCGGCGACCACATGGGCGCTGACTCGATCATGGAGGTGGTGGAGGCCGGGCCGGCCGCGCGGTTCGCGGTGGGCGACCTGGTCCAGGGCTTCGGCGGCTGGTGCAGCCATGTGGTCAGCAACGGCGCCCCCAGGCTCTGGCAGACCGGCACCTTCCCGATGGTCTTCCCGGCCTACCGGCGACTGGACCGCGCGCACTACGATGAGCAGCTGCCGATCACCACCGCCCTCGGGCTGCTGGGCGGGCCCGGGATGACGGCCTGGGGGACGGTGGAGAAGTTCCTCGACGTGCGCCCCGGTATGACGGTGCTGGTCAGCGGGGCCAGCGGCGCGGTCGGCTCGGTGGTCGGCCAGCTCGCCAAGCACCGCGGCGCGCGGGTCATCGGCACCACGGCGACCCCGGCGAAGGCGGACCGGCTGCTGGAGCTGGGCTTCGACGCGGTGCTGCACTACCGGGACGGGGACGACCCGGAGCGGTTGGCGAAGGAGCTGGCCGAGCTGGCCCCGGACGGCATCGACCGCTACTTCGACAGCCTGGGCGGGGCGCTCACCGACGCGGTCTTCGGGATGCTCGCGGTGGACAGCCGGGTGGCGGTCTGCTGGCAGTGGGGGAGCCAGGTCGGCGGCGCGTGGACGGGGCCGCGGCTGCTGCCGATGATCATGTTCCCGCGCACCGTGATCCGCGGCATCTTCTCGCTGGAGTGGTTCACCGAGGAGAACTGGTCGGCGCTGCGGCGGGACCTCGGGGCGCTGGTCCGCAGCGGGGACCTGAGGTACCAGCAGACCGTCCACCAGGGGTTCGACAGCATTCCGGCGGCGTACCGGAGCCTGTACACCGACCGCTCGGCGAGCCGGGGGAAGGTGCTGGTCTCGGTCTGAGCTTACGGCTTCCGCTGAGCGGGGTTCAGTTCCCGCTGACAGGGTTTCAGTGTAGTGATTGACTAGTGTTCTACTAGACCATAACAATTCAGGGGCAGGCCTCAACGATGCGAGGAGATGCCCCGTGATCGACTTCCATGTGGACCGGGCGGACAGCCTCCCGGCCTACGCGCAGCTCGTACGACAGGTGCGGGAGGCGCTCAGGCTGGGAGTACTGAAGCCCGGGGACCGCCTCCCGGCCGTGCGGGACGTCGTCGTCTCGTGCACGGTCAACGCCAACACCGTGCTCAAGGCCTACAAGGAACTGGAGCACGCCGGCTTGGTCGAGGCCCGCCAGGGCTCCGGCACCTTCGTCACCGGCTCGCTCGGCGCCGTCGAACCGCACGACATGGCGCGGCTGCGCACCGGGCTCGCCCGTTGGGTCGCCGAGGCCCGCCGGGCGGGGCTGGAGGACGAGGACGTCAAGGCTCTGGTCACCGCCGTGCTCACTGCGGAGCAGGCCGCCGCCGAGCGGGCCGGCTGGCACGGGGTGCAGGCGTGATCGCCGTCGAACCGGCCCTGACGGTGCGCGGGCTGACCAAGAGGTACCGGGGCGTCACTGCCCTGGACGACTGCACCTTCACCCTCCCGGCCGGCGGGGTGATCGCCCTGGTCGGCGCCAACGGCGCCGGGAAGTCGACCCTGATGAGCATCGTCAGCGGCATGCTCAAGCCCACGGCCGGGGAGTACACGGTCGGCGGCCGGGTCGTCCTGCTCGCCCAGGACAAGCCGCTCTACCGCGACTTCAGCGTCGCCGACATGCTGAACTTCGGCCGGCACACCAACCGGGTGTGGGACCAGCCGCGCGCGCTCGCCTGGCTGGAGCGCTTCGGCATCCCGCTCGACCGGCGCTGCGGCAAGCTCTCCGGCGGGCAGCAGGCCCAGGTGGCGCTGTCCGTCGCGCTCGGCTCCTGCCCCTCGCTGCTCCTGCTGGACGAGCCGCTGGCCAACCTCGACCCGGTCGCCCGCAAGGCCGTCACCGGCGAACTGCTCGGCGAGGTCGCCGAGACCGGGATGACCGTACTGCTCTCCACCCACGTGGTGGCCGAACTCGCCGGGGTGGGTGACCACTTGCTCCTGCTCTCGCACGGCCGCAACATCCTCGACGGCGACACCGAGGACCTCCTCGCCCAACACCTGCGGCTGACCGGCCCGCGGGCCGAACGGCCGCCGGTCGAGGGGGAGATCGTGCACGAGACCCACACCGCCCGGCAGTCCACCTTCACGGTGCGCACTCTGCTCGGTGCGGCGACCCCGCTGGAGGCCCCCGGCTGGACCGGCCACCCCGTCACCCTGGAGGACATCGTGCTCGCGTACCTCAAGACCTCGCTCGGGGCGACCGGACGATGAGCGCCCCGACCACCACCCCGCCGCCCGCCGCCGCGACCCGGCCCGCCCTCGCCGCCCGCGACAACCTGTGGCGCGGCATCCTCTGGCTCGCCTGGCGCCAGCACCGCACGGTGCTGATCGGCGCCGCCGTCATGACGGCCGTCATGCTGACCTGGATGGCCGTCAACGCCTCCGACCTGCAGAGCGCGATCGACCTGTGCAACGGGCCGGACTGCGCCAAGGCCGTCGCCGACGAGCGGCTCGCCCGGATCAAGGACGGAGCCGACATCGCCGGCTACCAGCTGAACCTGGTGGTCTTCCTGCCCGCGATGCTCGGCATGTTCATCGGGGCGCCGCTGCTGTCCCGGGAGTACGAACAGCGCACGCTGATGCTGGCCTGGTCCCAGGACATCACCCCGATGCGCTGGCTGTTCGGCAAGCTCGCCGTGATCGGCACCGTCATCGGGGGGCTGGCCGCCGCGCTCGCCGCCGAGTGCCTGCACGTCGCACAGCTGGTCCACCTCGCGGACCGGCGCAGCCTGTTCGAGGGGACGCTGTTCCAAGCCGGCGGCTGGATGCCGCTCACGCTCGGCCTCGCCTGGGGGATGTTCGGCGTGGCGGTGGGCGCGGTGCTGCGGCGGGTGCTGCCCTCGCTGGTCGTGGTGCTCGGCGCCTTCGCCGGGCGCACCGCGCTGATGGAGCAGTTGCGGCCGCACCTGATGGACCCGGTGACGCGGACCATCCCGCTGGGACCGGACCGGGGCGCGGGCGGCGACCCGTTCGGCCCGGTGCCCAACGAGCTTGTGCTGGACGGCGGAAAAGCGCCCTTCGTGGACGCGGCCGGGCAGGTCCACCCGTACGGTGAGGTGATGTCGCAGGCCTGCGGCAGCATCCCGGACGGGCGGGGGGACGCCTTCTTTTCCTGCCTGAAGCAACACGGGTTCGTCGGCATGCAGCAGAGCCTGCAGCCGCAGGGGCGGCTGGGGACCTTCCACCTGATCGAGAACGGGGTCAACCTGACGCTGTTCGTGGTGTCGCTGGCGGTCACCTGGTGGCTGGTACGGCGGGGGCGGGCCGCGGCGTAGTCGGGGGCCTCCGGGGGGCGGCGGATCCGGTCAGGGTCTGAGGCGTCAGCCGGTGATGCCCGCGGCGCGCAGGCGGCGTTCGACCTGTGCCCACTCGGGGGTGACCGGGGCGGTCGGGTGGGTGCCCACGGCCTTGTCCTTGAAGCCGCTGGAGGTGGACACGCAGACCACCGGGCCGTCGCCCAGGTCCTCCTCGCCGAGGCTGCGCAGTCCGGCCAGGCCGGCGGCCGAGGACAGCTCGGCCCACAGGCCGGCGCGGGCCAGTTCGCGCTGGGCGTCGACGAGTTGGCGGTCGTCCACGGTCAGCGCCCGGCCACCGCTCGCACGCACCGCGACCACGCCCCGGTAGCCGCTGACCGGGGAGGCGATCGAGTACGCGTCGCTCGGCCCTACCGTCACGTGGGTGGCCGGGACACCCTGGGCGAGCGCCCGGTGCAGCGGGCCGGAGGCCGCGGACTCGCAGGAGAAGACGCGCGGCACCCGGTCGGCCAGCCCGAGGCGGTGCAGCTCGGCGAAGCCCTTCCAGACGCCGAACAGCAGCTCGCCGTACCCGGTCGGCACGAACACCGCGCTCGGCACGCCCACGTCCTGGAAGATCTCGTACGCCACCGTCTTGTAGCCCTCGGGGCCGTACGCGTGACCGGTGTGGGTGGTGGTCAGGTTGCTGACCGGGTGCAGGCTGAAGCGCTCGACCACCTGACGCAGCAGCGGCCAGCGCGCCTCCCACGGCACCGGCAGCACCACGGCGCCGTAGGCGTTGAGGAAGGCGTCCACGGCGGGCGGCACGTCGGGGCCGGTGAAGACGACGCAGGGCAGTCCGGCGCGGGCGGCGTAGGCGGCCGCCGAGGCGCCGTGGTTGCCGGAGGACGCTACCGCGATGCCGGGCGCGCCGACAGCGACGGCGGCGCTGGTGGTGCAGCGGTTCAGCCGGTCCTTGTGGCTCCAGGTGGGGTTGCGGGACTCGTCCTTGAGGTAGACGCCCGGCTGGATCTCCACCAGCGGGGTGGCGCCCTCGCCGAGGCCCGGCGCGAGCAGCGGCGGCAGCAGCGGCGACCAGCGCTCCAGGCCGCCACGGGCCTTGACGGGGGCGAACAGGCTTGCCGGGTCGAGCTTGTCGTAGGCGTAGTCGACCTCGACCGGGTAGGAGACGTCCGCCGTGCTGGTCTGCGGGCAGCCCGCGGTGAGCGGGGGCCGGAGCGGGTAGTCGAGGTCGGGGTTGCCGAGTGAGCGCTGAACGGTTGCGAGGGAGTCGCCTGCTGTCATGTAAGTACCCTAGCTAAGTTTTGAGTGCTACAGGGGGAGTTTCCGACTGCTGGGCGGCGGGGCACACTCACCCGGACATTGACGGCGGGGCAGGAGCTGGAGGGCGCGGTGGACGGCGGTGTGCGGGCGATGGTCGACGCGGTGGACGAGGCGCGGCGGCAGTTGCGGGAGAACGCGTTGCCGAAGGCGCGGGAGCGCGGGCGGGACAAGGTCCCGGCGGCGGACGAGCCGGTGATGCTGGGCGCGCTCGCCGATCTGGTGGAGGTCGCGGCGGAGCTGGCGGAGGCCCTCTCCGACCGGATGGCCACGCATGAGAGCCCGCCGTTCTACAACGGGGCGGGCCACCGGCTCAGGGATCAGGCCCGCTATCTGCGGGAGGCCGAGCAGAAGGTCGCCAAGCGGCTGGGCTGAGCGCGCGACGGCCGCCGGCGTCCTCCAGGGGCGCCGACGGCCGTTTCGCCGCCTCAGCGGTGGCTGGCGAACTGCACCACCTGCTGGTACGTCGGCCGGTTCTGCCAAGTGGTCTTGTCGTCCGTCACCCCGCCCAGCGGCCGCTGGATGATGGTGTCGGCGCACCACTGGTCGCCCGCCGAGCAGTCCGCGTCGCCCGGGTAGACCTGGGAGGAGGTCTGGGTGG
The DNA here is from genome assembly GCF_053598235.1 of Kitasatospora sp. NPDC001159. Taxonomy (NCBI): domain Bacteria; kingdom Bacillati; phylum Actinomycetota; class Actinomycetes; order Kitasatosporales; family Streptomycetaceae; genus Kitasatospora; species Kitasatospora sp. NPDC001159. The sequence continues at coordinate 26,475 of NZ_JBSFJV010000008.1, read as the reverse complement.
CGGCCTGCTTGAGGGTGTTCAGCAGTGTGTCCCGGCAGGACGCCAGGTCGCCCCCACCGCAGAACGGACGGGCCAGCGGTCCGGCCACCGGGTCGCCGAGGGTGGACCGCAGGTCCTTGTCCAGGTAGCTCCACCAGCCGTACTGGAAGGCCGAACCCTTGTGCGGAATCGACTCGTTGGCGCTCGCCGGGCCGCCGGCCGTGGCGCCGGTCTGCCCGCCGGAGGGCGACTCGTTGATCTGCAGTGCGCCGGTCAGCGCGGTGAACAGCTGGTCGCCGAGCCCGGGCCGCATGACGCCGTCGGCGACCAGTGGCCACCAGGCGTCCATCACCCGGATCGCGTCCGCGTCCGCGTAGTTGTGGCTGCCGGGTGAAGTCTCCTTCCGTTGCCCGCCGTTGGCGAGCCAGGCCTCCAGCTGCTGCAGCGCGGTGAGGGTGGCCGGGTCGGTGACCGGCCCGCTGCGCAGGACCCGGATCAGGTCGGGCAGGACGTCCTCGGCCCGCAGGTCAGCGAGGGCGGCGCTCTCCATGGCCTGGGTGAGTGAGACCCGGCCGGCCTTGCCGCCGTTGCCGAGCAGGGCCTTGACCCGGTCGTCGAGCAGGTTGCCGCGGTGCACCGAGCCGTTGCCGAAGCCGGCGGCGGTGTAGCCGTCGGCCTGCTTGTTGTTCCAGGAGATGTAGTAGTCCTGGTTGACGGACTGCGGGTGCTCGGTCGGCGGGGTGTACCGGGCGGTGTTGGTGGCAGGGTCGAAGTCGGCCCACTCGTACGCGGGTTGGGCGAGGACCGGCAGGCCGGCGTCGACGCCGGGGGCGCGCACCGGGTTGCTGCCGGAGTTGTAGTACGCGATGTCGCGGGAGTCGGCGTAGAACCAGTTGAAGGTGTAGTTGATGTCCTGCGCCGCCTGCTGGAAGCTCGGTGCGTCGTGCACCGCGCCGGGGTCGTTCAACTCCTGGAAGCCAATGATGGAATCGGCCTCGTGCCGGTAGGTGGAGCGCAGCGAGGTGAACGCGACGGGTGCGCCGCCGACGGTGCCCCGGGCGGTCACCAGGCCGTAGTTGGAGCGGTACATCACCAGGGTGTAGGAGCCGGCCGGGGTGGAGTCGGCGGTGGTCGGGCTCCACGCGTTCTTGCGTTCCAGCCGGTCGAAGGGCAGGCACTGGCCGTGCCAGAGGTAGGAGTTGGCCGCGGTGGTGACCGGCGAGCCGTCGGTGGTGCAGAGCGGGACGGCGTAGGTGTCGGTGATGTCCTGCCCGGCCGAGGTGGCGCTCCAGGCGTAGTCCTGGCCGCGGCCGAGCTGCACGTAGAAGCTCAGGCCGGCGAAGGCGGCGCCGCGTGCGCTGATCCCGGGGCCCTGGATCTCCTCCAGCATCAGCAACTGCGGGGCGAAGTAGCCGGTTTGCGGGCCGAAGACGGCGACCGGGTGGCCGTCGTCGGTATGTGCGCCGGAGACCAGCAGGGCGTTGGACATGCCGTGCTTGGCGGTGAGCAGGTTGCCGGGGAGGACGCCGTTCGCGGCGGTCGTCGCCGCCCCCGCCGAGCCGGTGGCGTCGTAGATCATCCGTTCGGGCACCACCGAGCCGGGGTCGGGCAGCGCCTGGCCCTGCGGCTGGTCGGGCACGGTGGCGTACGGGAAGCTCTGCCCGTCGTGCAGGGTCTGCACCGCCTCCGGGTCGTCGGCCTCGCGCAGCGACTTCCAGACCGCGTCCCCGGCGTCCTTGCCGTAGCGGGCCTCGGCGGCCGACCTGACCTGGGCGGAGGCGAGTTCGTTGCCGCCGCCCGCACCGAACAGCGCACCGACCACGGAGGCCAGGGCGACCAGGTCGGTCAGCTTGAACGGCTCGATCGAACCGGCGTTGGTGATCGGGTCGACGTGCCCGGTGAGGTCGTACTCGCCGGGGAAGGTACGGCCGTTGTACGCCTGCGTGACGTACTGGTTGACCCCGTCGAGGTAGGCGTTGGCGTCGGCGAGCGCCTGGGCGGCCCGGCCGCCGCGGGCGGCGAGGGCGTCGATCTGCTCCTGCAACTCGGCCTCGGTGTACGGCGCGGCCTGCCAGAAGCTCTGCTCCAGCTGGCGGTTGGCGGCCGCGCCGCCCGCGAAACCGGACAGCTGGCCGCGGCCGACGTGCCGGAACAGGTCCATCACCCAGAGCCGGTCCTGCGCGGCGGCGTAGCCGGCGCCGAACTCGGTGCCGTAGCGGGTGGTGCCGGTGATGTGCGGGACGCCGGTGGCCTTGTCGCGCACGATGGTGACGTCCGGGCGCGGGGCGGTGGTGCTGGCCACCTGGTCGGCCGGGACGCCGAAGGAGGCGTCGTTGAAGAAGCTGCGCAGCCCGGCCTCGGTGAGCCCGGGATAGCCGGAGGCGAGGGCGGCGTAGGGGCCGAGCTGGTCGTCGGTGTGCGCGGGGCGGCTGCCGAACATCCGGTTGAGCAGGATCTCGGCGAGGGTGGCGTTGCCGTTCTCGCCGGGAGGGAGGACGTCGGTGCAGTGGCCGCCGCAGTAGTCGGCGGCGGCCGTGGTGGTGTTGGTGGGGACCGCGGTGGCGGTGGTGGGGGTGGTGAGGGCTGCGGTGACGAGCAGGGCCGACGCGAGGGCGGCGGCCGGGAAGCGGAGGCGGTGGGGGCGTGGGCGTGGGCGCAAGGCTAGCTCCTCCGTCGAAGCCACGGGGAGTCGACGGTAGGGGTGCTACTGGACGGTTGGCTAGTGGCGTGCATGTCATTTCGCGGTTGTTGCGGCGGAGTTGACGGTCCGCGGGGACACGGGTCGGCTGGTTGTCAGTGTCGTCGGCTATGGTCGCTCGCGTCGGTGGGAGATCGTCCGTCAGATCGGCGGGGGAGGAGGGTGCGCGGTGGTGGAGGCAGACGTGGAGGTCGCGGGGCTCAAGGAGTCGCCGGACGGGCTGACCCATGGGCGCAGCCGGGAACTGCTCGCCGCCGGGGAGCTGTGCTGGTCCTACGCGCACCTGGACCTGCGGGACTCGGGCGCCGATGCGCTTGAGTCCGCGTCGACTTGGTGGGAGGGGCGCGCCGTCCAGGGGGCCGAGGGCCTGTACGTGCTGGGCGAGGCGCGCTACGAGACCTGGTCGATCCGCGGGCCGGTCGCGGTGCTGCTGGACGGCGCCAGCGGCGAGGTGTACCTGGCCCGCCCGGACGACGACGGCGTGCTCCAGCGCGACTTGCTGGCCAGCAGCCCGGACACCCTGATCGCCCTGGTGGCGGCGATCGAGGCCGTCACCTCGGCCGCGGCCGGCGAGTACGACCTCGACGAGGGGGGCGCGGAGCCGCCGCGCCGTCCGGCCACGGTCACGGAGGTGGTGCGGGTCGTCCGGGAGGAGTTGCGCGAGGCCGATCCGGAGCTGTTCCGGCGGACGGACGGTCAGCCCGCGCACTGGGAGACGGCGCTGCGGATCCGGGCCCTCGGCTGGGGTGCCGAGAGCGGCGAGGACGGTGCTCTGGCGTACGAGATCGATCCGTCTCTGGTCGAGGACCTCGCGACGATCGAGGGCGAGGGCGTGGTCCGGCGCTTCGCCGAGGACGAGCTGCCCGAGCGGCTCACGCATGCCCCGACGCGGCACCTGCTCACCGAGATCGGACTGCCCGTCTCCGGCCGGTGCCTGCTCGACGTCGATGCCGAGGGCCCGCTGGGCACGCTGGCGGAGGGCTCCCCGGAGAACTACGAGCCGGACGAGGACGGCGATATGTCCAGCCGCCCGTACCAGGGGGAGTTCCTGGTGGTCGGTGGGTGGATGTACGACTTCGTGGTCGCGCTCGACGGCGCCACCGGGCAGGTCGAACTGCCGGACTGGTGGGACGACGACGATCCGGCGGCGTACCTGCACCGCGATCTGTCCGCGCTGCTGTACGTGCTCTGGACCTTCGAGCACCTGCGCGCGCAGCGGCGCGAGGCGGAGCGTCCGCAGACGTCGGGGTCGTGGTCGGTGTTCGACCCGTGCGAACTGCTGGACGGCGCGGCGGAGGAGACCCTTCGGGCCCTGGACCCGGAGGCCTTCGCGAGCGATCGCCACTTCTGGCCGATACGGGTGGATGACGGGCACATGGGCAGCTTGCTGGAATAGCGGACGGTCAGAGCCATGACGGGCCACGCGCGGGAGGGCGGCAGCGCCGTGACCGAACTGCTTCAGGTGCTGTCGTGCATCGGGCCGACCTGCGGGGATACTGTCGATTGGAGTGCGGCAGAGCGGGTCCAGGGCCACTTCTTCCCCGCCGACTACCGAGCCCTCGCCGCAGCCTTCGGCAGCGGCTCGATCGAGCAGCTGGTTGGCACCCGCATCCCCGCCGTCAGTTCGGGCGAGCTACCAGGGAACACGGTGTCAGGGATCTCCGAGGAGCACTCGCGGACGAGAAGGTGAACCGGTGGAGCCCTGCGGAGGGGCGCTGCCGGGCTGTCAGTCCGGCAGGTGCAGCGCCGTGTCGGCCGGGCCCTGGGTGAGGCGGGTGAAGCGGACCTGGAGGCTGTCGCGTTCGGGGGAGCAGCAGAACGGGCCGGCGGTCGCGGGGGCGTCGGGGGCGAGGGGCGCGAGGCGGACCAGGCGCCAGGGGCCGTCCTCGCAGCGGGCGCGGATGGTGACGGCGTCGCCGGTGCGGCTGGCGCGGACGGTGACGGGGCGGCCGTGCCAGTCGGGGACGGGGGCGAGGGACCAGTCGGAGAGGCCGTGGGTGACGACCGCGCCGAGGTGGGGGAGGCCGTCGCTCATCTCGACTCCGGCCTTGATCCACGTCCGGGGGTCGACCCGGATCAGCAGGCCGGCCTGGTCGTAGAGGGCGGCGAAGTCGGCGATGAAGGTGACTTCGGTGGCGCTGCCCGGCGGGAAGTCGGTGAGCAGCGCGTGGCCGTCGTCGCGGACGAAGCCGTAGCTGGTGGTGCGCCAGAAGTCGCTGCGGCCACGGGCGGTGACCAGGAGGTCGGTGCCGTCGGTGTGAGTGCGCTCGGGCGGGTTGAGCCAGCTGCCCTCGTGCCAGGGGATGTCGCGGGGCGGGTGCATCGGGCCGTCCTTCCACCGATCGCTGCAAGTTTCGGAAAGAACATCCAAGCACTCGCCCCGCGGCCGGGGGAGGGGAGGGGTGGGGTGGGTCAGGGCGTGAGCACCAGCCGGATCGGGGTGCTCTCCTTGCGCTCCGAGGCCTCGACGGGCCTGAAGCGGCGGCTACCCGGTGGTGGGGCCGTCGTGGTCGGACTGGCTGACTGCCGCCAACAGGTGGGCCACCAGGGGGTTCCGGTCGTGCCGGCGCCAGGTGACGGCCATCCGGGTGCGGGCGGTGCCGGGCTCGATCCGGCGGAAGGCGACGCCCTTGAGCCGGATGCGGCGGATGCCCGCCGGGGCGAGCGAGACGCCGAGGCCGGCTGGCCGGTGCTGCGCCGCTGCTTCGGGGACGTCGGCCGGACGCCACGATGATGGTGTTCGGTCTGGCAGACCCTCGGATGAGGATCGAGATCGAGGTGTACGCGCGGCGGGCCGCCTGACAGCAGGCCACCGCTCTCCGCCACGGGCCCGGCGGGGGTCCGCAACGGGCCCGGATCGAGGTCGGCGTCGGATCCGGGCCCGCAGTCGTCGATGAAGCGTCAGGCTCGGTTCGCCAGACGGGCGGTGAGGGCCTCGGTGTCCGGGAGGAACCAGATGTGGCTGGCAGCGTTGGACTCGTGGACCAGCGAGCGCAGTGCCGAACTGGCCTCCAGGTGACGGGAGATGTCGCCGGTGACGGCCAGCCGGACGTGGTAGTTGACGAACTTCTGCATGACCTCGCCGGCGAAACCGGTGCTCAGGGCGAAGAACTTGTCGTCCAGCCGGTCGGCGGGGACCGCGACGATCTCGGCGCCGACGTAGGCCGCGCCGATGAGATCCAGTGCATCCTGCACGGTGGTGATCGCGGGCCCGGCGGGGTCGCACACGAGCACCTTCACCCCGCTCAGTTCCTGCACTGTGTCTGCCATGGCGGTCTCCTGCCGATCGGGCGTGATGATCCGGTGTGATCATCCGTGGACGAGCCTCAATCTAGGGGAGGAGGCCCGGCGCCCGGAATCGATTTACCGCTCACTGCCGCTGTCGTCGGGCCCGGCTGCGGCCGGTGGGCGGCGCAATGCGCACCCGCTGGGTGGCAGGCGCCTTCTCGATGTCCTCCAACTGGTCGAGGATGGTGGCGCGCAGGTCCTCGTCGTTCTCGAAGCAGTGGTCGTTGAACAGGGTGTAGCCCGTCCACATCAGGTTGGCGCACACCCGGGCCGGGACCCGGCCGGTCTGGGCGCACATGCCGACCAGCGCCACCGAGCGGATGCTGCCCGGCGCCAGCAGGTTCTGCCGGTGCACGGCCTGGAAGGCGGCGGCACAGGCGAGCGCCACGTTCAGCGTCTCGCTCACGTTCTGCGAGGACGTCTGCATCGTGGGCGCCGAGATCAGGAACTTCGGGTTGACCGCCCCGGAGGGCACGCAGACCGCGCTGCCGATCGGCAGCGTGCCCGCGTACCTGCTGCGTATCGCCCGCTGCACCTTGAGCTGGATGCCCGCCCCCAGGTGCCGCTTGATGGCCGCGTCCGTCCCGCCGTCCATCCGGCCGCGGGAGTTGGTCGGGCTGACCCAGGCGTCGACCTCCTCGGTGAGGATCGAGCCGTGCCGGATCTCGATTCCTGGGGTGTCGGCGAAGGCCGCCCGCCACGACTCGACCACCGTCGCGTTGAGGTCCGTCAGCACCACCTTGAGCGGGGACTGCGCGCGGTCCGTCGTCATGCTGCAACTCCTGTCGTTCGTCGAGCTGTTTCCCGCTGTCGACGACGACGCTAGCGCGCACCGCTGACAATTCGGCCGTCCCGGCCGACCGGCCGTCGAGGGGTCGGAACTGTCAGTCCTGCCTGGTAGGACTGTGCTGTCCGCCGGGAAAGCTGACGGACACTCAGTCGAACTCCACCCTGCCCTTCGCACGGCCCGACCCTGCCGGAGTCCCACCACCATGAGCGCTGCCAACACCCCCGCTCCCGCCACCCAGCCCGACCCGAACGACCCGCTGGCCCTCGCGGAGCTCTTCCAGGACGGCGGAGAGCCGTGGCTCCCACTGCTGAAGCCGGTCATCGAGGCGCAGCCCGAGGCCGCCTCGTTCATCGGCCCGGGCCGCAGTCCGGAGGTCGTGCCCGTCCGCGAGCTGACCTTCCAGGCGCTCAAACCGCAGGCCCCGCACAAGTGGAAGGTCGTGGTCTTTGGTCAGAACCCGTACCCGCGGCCGGAGAGCGCCACCGGCATCGCCATGTTCGACAACGCCTTCCACGACTGGAAGGACAGCCAGTTCGGCCGGGTGGTCAGCATCCGCTGCATCATCAAGGCCGCGGCGATGTGGAAGTACGGCATCCCCAAGAAGACGCCGATCGCCGACATACGGGCGCTGCTGAAGGAGCAGGAGACCGTCCAGCCGCCGGAGTGGTTCCAGGCGATGCTGACCCAGGGCGTGCTGCTGCTGAACGCGGCGCTCACCGCCAGCGCCGACGGCGCGATGGGCCCGGACCGGCACACCGGGTTCTGGCGACCGGTGGCCGCGCGGATCATCGAGGAGATCCTCCGGGCCAAGCAGCAGGCCGGCGAGGAGGACCGGGGCGTCGTCTTCGCTTGGTGGGGCGCGCACGCGCGCAGCCTGAAGAACGTCGTGCTGCGGCTGCAGAAGAAGTACCCCGAGGTCGAGGTCCGCCACATCGACCACGCCAACCCGGCCGCCCAGGGCGACATCTTCTGCGACGGTGACCACTTCGCCACCGTGAACGCCGCGCTCGCCTCGCTCGGCGCGGAGGAGATCGACTGGCTCCCCAGCGCGGGCTGGAACGCCGACGCGGCGCAGCACGGCGGTGCCGACGGCGGCGTCGCCGAGCGGATGGGCGCGTTCATCGCCTCCACCATGGAGCTGCACCAGCTGTACCTGGAACGACTCGCCAGCGTCAAGGACGAGGGCCTCGAACTCCCGGCGATCAGCGGGGTGTTCGACACGCCGATGATGGACTTCCGGGACGCGGTGGCTCCGGTGGCCGCGCTGCTCCGGGGCTTGGACCGGCACGTCGCACTGTCGCACGACTTCGGCAAGCGGCGCGCGGACGAGGGGGCGTCCGGCCTGTCCGCCGACGCGATCGCCGCGCTCTACCTCTACACCTGCGAGTCCGCGTTCTACCGGGAGATCAACGCGGTGCTGCGCTCGCCGGACCGCGGCCGGCTGGTGCCGTACCTGCCGTACCTGCGGCTGCTGTTCGCGGCGGTCTCGCAGCTGCCGACGCGCACCGAGCCGCTCTGGCGCGGGGTCTCGCTGGACCTGCGCAAGCAGTACCCGCTCGGCCGGACGGTGACGTGGTGGGGCGTGTCCTCCTGCACCTCCAAGCTCGGGGTGGCCCAGTCCTTCCTGGGCAGCCGGGGCAAGCGGACGCTGTTCGAGGTGCGCCCGCGGCGGGCGGCGGGCATCCAGCGGTTCTCGGCGTTCACGGGGGAGGAGGAGTTCATCCTGCTGCCGGGCACCCAGCTGGAGGTCACGGACGTGCAGACCCAGCGCGGCGGGTTGTGCACCGTGACGTTGACCGAGCTCGCGGAGGAGCCGCTGGTGTCCTGAGTCGATGTCCTCGATGTCCTGAGTCGAGCGCCGCCCACTGCCATCTGACCTGGTTAGGATCTTTACTTGGTTAAGTTATGATGGCTCCTCCGAACGGTAGCCGAGCCGACCACGGGGGAAGCGATGACGTCCAAAACCATGGGACTCGACGGAGAGTTGGCGCGCGAGCGGGCCTACGTCGAGGTCTGCCGGGCGGCGATGGCCCGGCAGGTGGCGGACGCCGGCCACCAGGTCGTCGCCGGAGAGGACGTCTCGGGCGACGGCGCGAGCGCCGAGGCACTCGGCCGCTACCTGCGGACCCGCGCGAAGCGGATGCGGGAGCTGCCGGACAGCCCGTCCTTCTTCGGCTGCCTCGACTTCGACGACGCTCCCGGGACCGGGGACCACCGCGGGCAGCGCTACTACGTGGGTCGCCGGCGCATCTCCGAGGACCCGACCGTGCCGCCGTTGGTGGTCGACTGGCGGGCCCCGGTCTCCCGGGTGTTCTACCGGGCGAGCGCCCACGAGCCGCTCGGGCTCGCGCGCCGCCGCCGGTTCGGCTGGGTACCGGGGAGCCCGGGCGCGCCGGAGGACCTGACCGGCCTGGAGGACGAGAACCTCGACCGTGCCGAGGACGAGAACCTCGACCGTGCCGAGGGCGAGCACCTCGACCGCGCCGAGGAGGGCGGGCCCAGCGGCATCCTGGCCGCCGAGATCGAGCGCCCCCGCACCGGGCCGATGCGCGACATCGTCGCGACCATCCAGCCCGAGCAGGACGAACTGGTCCGCGGCGAGCTCAGCGAGTCCGTCTGCGTCCAGGGCGCCCCCGGCAGCGGCAAGACCGCCGTCGGCCTGCACCGCGCCGCCTACCTGCTGTACAGCTTCCCGCAGCGGATCCAGCGCAGCGGCCTGCTGGTCATCGGCCCCAACCGGACCTTCCTGCGCTACATCGCCGAGGTGCTCCCCGCGCTCGGTGAGCTGGACGTCTCCCAGCACACCGTGGAGGACCTGGTCGCCGCTGGCCGCACGGTCTCCGCGGTGGACGGCGAACGGGCCGCCACGATCAAGCAGGACGCGCGGATGGCCGAGGTGCTGCGCCGGGCGCTGTACGGCCGGATCCGCGCCTCAGGCTCCGAACCGCTGGTCGTCCCGGACGGCTCCTACCGCTGGCGGGTGCCCGCGGAGAAGCTCGACCGGACGGTCGCCGAGATCCGCGAACAGGCGCCGCCGTACGCCGCAGGCCGGGAGAACGTCCGCACCCGGGTGATGGAGCTGATCCGGGACCAGGCCGAGCGGCGCTCCGGCGTCCAGAACGCCGCCTGGCAGCGCAGGGTCGGCCGCTGCAGGCCGGTCGCGGCCTTCCTGGAGACCGCCTGGCCCGCGCTGCGCCCCGAGGCCGTGGTGGCCGCTCTGCTCGGCGACCCCGCCGTGCTGGCCGCGGCGGCCGACGGACTGCTCTCGCCCGAGGAACAGGCGGCGATCCTGTGGCAGAAGCCGCCGCGCTCGGAACGGAGCGCCAAGTGGTCCGAGCACGACCTCGTCCTCCTCGACGAGGTGGCCGGCCTGATCGAGCGCCCGGCGAGCTTCGGCCACGTGGTGGTGGACGAGGCCCAGGACCTCTCCCCGATGCAGTGCCGGGCGATCGGCCGCCGCAGCACCTTCGGCTCCCTCACCGTCCTCGGCGACCTCGCCCAGGCCACCGCCCCCTGGTCGGCCCGAAGTTGGACCGAGCAGCTGGCCCATCTCGGCAAACCGCAGGCCACCCTGGTGCCGCTGACCACCGGCTTCCGGGTCCCCGCCGCCGTGATGACGCTCGCCAACCGGCTGCTCGGCGCGCTCGACGTCGACGTGCCGCCGGCGGTGTCGCTGCGCCGGGACGGCGAAGTGGCGATCCGGGCGGTGGACGCCCTGGACGAGGCGGTGGCGGTCGCGGCGCGAGCCGCGCTGGAACGGGAGGGCTCGATCGCGGTGATCGCCGCCGACGGCGCGACGGCGCGGGTCGCCGCCGCGCTGGGAACCGCCGGGATCCCGAGCGTCTCCGCCGAGGAGGCCGGCGGCACGGCCCGGGTGACGGTGCTTCCGGCCTCGCTGGCCAAGGGACTCGAGTACGACCACGTGATCGTCCTGGAACCGGCCGCCATCGCCGAGGCCGAGCCGCGCGGACTGCACCGGCTCTACGTGGTGCTGACCCGGGCGGTGTCCCGGTTGGACATCCTGCACTCCCGTCCGCTTCCGGCGCAGCTGACCGCAGGGTGAACCGGTATCCCGGCCGGCCCGGACCCGGTCGTCGCCTCCGGACCGCCGGTGGATCCGGCGGAGGCGACGACCGGGTGAGGTGGGCGGCGGGTCAGAGCACCCGGCGCAGCCAGCCGTGCCTGTCCTCCGCGCGCCCGTACTGGATGTCCAGGAGGTGTTCGCGGATGGCGAGGGTCTGCTTTCCGGGGGCGCCGGTGCCGATGGTGAACTCGTAGCCCTGGCCCTTGAACGCCGTGATCGGGGTGATCACGGCGGCGGTGCCGGTGGCGAAGACCTCGGTGACCGTGCCGTCGACGGCGCCGGAGCGCAACTCCGCGAGGGTGATGGCGCGTTCCACCGGGGTGAGGCCGAACTCGGCGGCCAGGGCGAGGACCGAGTCGCGGGTCACGCCCTCCAGGATGGTGCCGAGCCCGGGGGTGACCAGCTCGCCGTCGGAGGTGACCAGGCAGAGGTTCATCGTGCCGGACTCCTCCAGGTCGCCTTCGCCGCCGGTGTCGTCCAGGAACAGCACCTGGTCGCAGCCGTGCTGCCTGGCCTCCATCTGGGCGGCCAGGCTGGAGGCGTAGTTGCCGCCGCACTTGGCCGCGCCGGTGCCGCCCCGGCCCGCGCGGGTGTACTGGCCGCTGACCCACAGGGTGATGCCGGTGACGCCGGAGGGGAAGTACGGCCCGGCCGGGAAGGCGATGACCGAGTAGGTGACGTGGTCGGCCGGCCGGACACCGAGGAAGGCCTCCGAGGCGAACATGAACGGCCGCAGGTAGAGGCTGCCCTCGCCGTCGGCGGCCGGAACCCAGGCCTCGTCCGCGCGCACCAGCTCCTCGACGCTGGTGAGGAAGTCCTGCTCGGACAGCTCGGGCAGGGCCAGCCGTCGTGCGGAGCTCGCGAAGCGGCGGGCGTTGACCTCCGGGCGGAACAGCCAGACGCTGCCGTCGGCGTGCCGGTAGGCCTTCAGCCCCTCGAAGATCTCCTGCGCATAGTGCAGCACGGCCGCGCTCGGGTGCAGCGCGAACGGCACCAGCGGCCCGACCTTGCGGTCGTGCCAGCCCTCGGCGGACGTCCAGGTGGCGGTGGCCATGTGGTCGGTGAAGTGCTTCCCGAAACCCGGCGCGGCGAGGACGTCGCGTCGCTCCGCCTCGGGGACGGGCTCGGTGGTCCGGAACAGCGGGAATGCGCCACTCATCGTCAACTCCTCAGCATCGAGGCAGGATCTGCTGCGGTAGCCCGGCAGACGGGCCGGGGATCGGCGCCGCACCCGGCATGCTAACGGTCGTTCGCAGACGCGGACCCGAACGGTCCGGTCAGCGGGACCGTGGCAGCCGGCCCCGCAATGCCGTGGGTGTCCCGGACGGCGACGCGGCGGCGGCGCGTCGTCATGCTGTCGTGCGGGCGGTCCCGGCTGCCGGATTCGGCGGCGGCCCGGCTGGTGAAGGCGACCAAGATGTCGGCGGCGGTCGCGCCGTGGGCTCCGAACTGCGGTCCCAGGACGAGCGGTTCGCAGCGGCCGGTGGAGGCGTTGGGGTCGCCGACCACGCCGTACGCGGGGAAGCCGGCCTTGAGGACGAGCTGCGGCTTGGCGCCGAAGTGGTCCGGGCGCCACAGCACGAGGCCGGCGAGCTTGCCGATCTCGATCGAGCCGACCTCGTGGGAAAGGCCGTGCGCGATGGCCGGGTTGATGGTCAGCTTGGCGATGTAGCGCAGCACCCGCCGGTTGTCGTCGTCCGGCCCGTCACCCTCCAGCGGCCCGAGTTCGGTCTTCATCTTCCCCGCCATGGCGAAGGTGCGGCCGCCGGCCCGGCCCGTGCCCTGGGCGTCGGAGCAGGTGATGCCGATGGCGCCCAGGTCGTGGAGGACGTCCTCGGCGCCCATGGTCCCGGCCCGGATGCGGTCGCGGGCCATCGTGGCGTCGCCAGCCAGGTCGGTCTTGAGGCCGTGGACGGAGACGATCACGCCGTAGTGTCGGCGATCGCGGCCCGGCCGAAGGGGAGGGTGGGGTTGGTGGCCCTCGGGGTGGCGGGGCGACGTCAGGAAGCGGGCTGGTCGTGGGTGGAGCAGTGGATGCCACCGCCGCCGGAGGCGATGGTGTCGATCTGCAGCGGGACGATCTCGCGGCCCGGGAACTGGTCCTTGAACACCTCCTGGGCGTGCCCGTCGGCCCGGGAGTCGCCGAACAGCGGCAGGTAGACGCCCTTGTTGCCGATGTAGAAGTTCATGTACGAGGAGACGAAGGCGGCGCCGCGGCCGGTGATCCGGTCCGGGTCCGGCTGGCTGATCTCAACGACCTTCAGCTTCTTGCCGGTCGCGTCGGTCGCCTCCGCCAGGACGGCCCGGGCCTGGTCGGCCGAGCGGGACCAGACGTCCGCCGGGGTGCCGGGGAAGGCGCGGTCCAGGAAGACGACGCCGGGCGCGGCGAACCGGGCCAGGCAGTCGACGTGGGCGTCGGTGATGTCCTTGCCCCTGACGCCAGCCAGCCAGATCACCTTGGTGACGCCGAGCGCCTGCTTGAGCTCGGCCTCGATCTGGTCGCGGTTGCGGCCCGGGTTGCGGTTGTCGTTGACCACCGAACTCTCGGTGACCAGCAGCGTCCCCTGGCCGTCGCTCTCGAAGGAGCCGCCCTCGGCGACCAGCTGGGTCGCGACCCGCTCGATGCCGTACTTGTCCAGCACGGCGCGGGCGATCCGGGCGTCGTTGCCGTGCTGCTGCTTGCCGCCCCAGCCGCTGAAGTTGAAGTCGACGCCCTTGACCTTGCCACCCTCCTCGACGAACACCGGCACGGTGTCGCGGGCCCACAGGTCGTCCACAGGGACGGAGAGCAGCTCGACGTCCTGGCCGCAGGCGTTACGGGCCGAGGCCTCCTGGCCGGGCCGGACCAGCATGACCAGCGGTTCGCGCCCGCCGACGGCCCGGGCCACGGTGGCGATGTCCTTCCGAACGGCCCCGAGCTGCTCGCCCCAGACGCTCTCGGAGGCCGGCCAGGCCATGAAGGTCCGCTCGTGCTTCTCCCACTCCCCGCCGAGCCTGCGCCCGCGGGCCGGGGCGGGCGTCGAGGGGTCCGCCGGCGCGGCCCCGGACGGCTGCTCGGCGGCACCGGAGGACGGGGCCGCCGGCTCGGTCGGGTCCTCGCCGGCGGCACAGGCAGTCACGCCGAGGGCGAGCACACCGGCACCGGCGAGGGAGCGCAGCACCGTGCGACGGGCGAGCGGGGACTGGGTCACGGTGATCTCCGGTGGGGCCGAGGGTGGATCGAGGTGCGGGCGCAGCGGACGGGTTCCGGGGAGCGGTCCGCGCGGGCGTCGGTCGACGGCCGACCGGTAGACCTCCACGGTCGGCAGCGCCGGATCTGAACTCTCGCATTGACTGAAAAATCAGTCAAGCTCTACGGTGAAGCCATGGTCAGGGGAGACGCGTGCGTGTGGCGGGATCACGGCAGCGGCTCGTGCATGGTCGAGCAGTGGATGCCGCCGCCCCCGGTCATCAGCCGGTCGACGTCGAGCTGCACCACCTCGCGGCCGGGGAAGGCCGAGGCGAGCGCGTCCCGCGCGGCGGCGTCCTTGTGGGCGTCGCCGAACTGGGCGGTGATGACCCCGCCGTTGACGAGGTGGAAGTTGAGGTAGGAGTCGACGAACGTGGAGCTGCGCGAGCGGACGGTGTCCGGGCCGTGCACGGGGATGACCTGCAGTCGGCGGCCGTGGGCGTCGGTGGCGGCGGACAGGATGGCGAACTGCTCGCGGGCGTCGCGCGCCCAGGAGTCGTTCCGGTCGGCGGGTGGCAGCTGCACCATCACCACGCCGGGCCGGACGAACCGGGAGGTGACGTCGACGTGGTCGTCGGTGATGTCCTGGCCCTTGATGCCGGGCAGCCAGATCATCTTCTCGGCGCCGTAGGCGTCCAGGACGGCGTCCTCGATCTCGTCCCGGCTCATGCCGCGGTTGCGGTTCTTGTTGACCAGGCTGCTCTCGGTGGCCATCACGGTGCCGTCGCCGTCGGTCTCGACGGCGCCGCCCTCGCCGACGAAGTCCGCGTAGGTGTGGCGCAGGCCCCGGTGGGCGGCGAGGCGCTCGGCGACCCGGGCGTCGTCGTGGTGGACCTGCTTGTTGCCCCAGCCGTTGAAGTTGAGGACCACGGCCTCCAGTCCGCCGTAGCCGTCCCGGCGGAACACCGGGGCGATGTCGCGCATCCACAGGTCGTCGGTGGGGATCGCGGTGATCACCTCGACGGTGGGGCCGCACCGCGTCCGGGCCTTGTCGGCGGTCCAGTCGTCGGGGGCGCACATGACCACCGGCTCGAACTCGGCGACGGTGCGGGCGATCAGGGCGATGTCCTCCTGGACGCCGCCCAGGCGCAGCCCCCAGACACCCCGGCGGGATGGCCAGGACATCCAGGTCCGCGCGTGCGGGACGCCGTCCGCGGGCACCCAGGGGTACGCCTCGGTGGAACGGTCATCGCGGTAGTGGCTCATGAGGGTCTCCAGACGGTGCGACGGTGCCGGGAGGGGTGCGCGGGGCCGTCAGGTCCGCTCTTCGCGCCGCACCGGCGCGAACGGGCCGGCGGCAGCACCCGACTTGCAGGCTCAGGCTGGCATTGACTGAAAAATCAGTCAAACTCATCGGCGTGCCATGACTCCTCCCGCAGGAAGGCCGTACGGAGCGTGACGATCCGCCCGGGTCGGAACCCGGTCAGGTGCCGAGCCGGGCCACCTCGGCGTCGATCGCGCCGACCATGAGCGTGCGGGCGTGCGCCAGCGGCAGGCTCCCGCTGAGCCAGCGCGTGCTCAGCCCCTCCAGCAGCGCGGTCAGCCGCTCGGCGGCGCCGGCCAGCGCGACGGCCGAGGACATCGGTCGCACGACGCCGAGCAGCTCGGCGATCTCCTGGACCCAGATCCGGGTGGCCCGCGCGAGGTCCTCCCGCAGGGTCTCGTCGAACACCGCGCTCGCCCGCAGCTCGCCCCAGGCGGTGCTGTTCTCCCGCACCTCGACCGTCTCCTGGAGCTCCAGCAGCAGCGTCTGCTCCAGCTCCTCGCGCGGGGTCAGCGGCGGTGCGTCCGCCGCGCGCTCGGTGGTGTAGCGCTCCGCCCGGTCATTGATGAACTCCAGCGTCTGCCGGAGGATCCCCGTGCGGTCCTTGAAGTGGTAGTAGATGAGCGCGGTGGACACGCCCGCCTCCGCGGCGAGTTCCTCCACCCGCAGCCCACGCACCCCGCGCCGGGCGATCACGCGCGCGGCTGCTTCCAAGATCGACGTTTTACGACTGGCCACGATCCACCACCTTACCCGGGCGCCCCGACCAAGATCGGGCCGCCCGTGTCGCCCGCCTGGGACCGGGCCCTGCTGCTCTCCTGACGGCTCAGCAGAGCAGCAGGCCCGTCACAGCCGCTCGGGGACGGGGTTGCCCACGGCCTCGACGGCCCGGCGCACCGGCACCTTCACCAGCACCGCGAAGCCGATCACGAAGAACACCAGCAGCGAGATGATCGCCGAGCGGTAGCTGCCGGTGACCTCGTACGCGAGGCCGAAGACCAGCGGGCCCATCCAGCTGGTGCCGCGGTCGCTGACCTTGTACAGGCTGAAGTACTCGGCCTCCCGGCCAGCCGGGATCAGGTGCGAGAACAGCGAACGGGAGAGCGCCTGGCTGCCGCCGAGCACCAGGCCGATCATGCAGGCCAGGGCGTAGAACCAGGCCGGCTGGTGGGCGGGCATGAAGTACCCGAGGGCCAGGGTGATCACCCAGCCGACCAGCGAGCCGAGGATGGTCTTCTTGGCGCCGTACCGCTGGGCGATCCGGCCGAGCAGCAGTGCGCCGCCGATCGCCACGATCTGGACCATCAGCACGGCGGTGACCAGCGAGGTCTGGGTCATGCCGAGTTCCTCGCTGCCGTACAGCGAGGCCTGCGAGACGACGGTCTGGATGCCGTCGTTGTAGCAGAGGAAGGCGGCGAGGTAGAGCAGCGTCAGCGGGTGCTTGCGCATGCCCTTCAGCGTGCGGCCGAGTTCGCGCAGGCTGCCGGCGGCGGGTCGGTCGGCCGCGGCGCGGCTGGGCGCGACCCCGGCCCGGGAGGGCAGCCGCAGCAGCGGGACGACGGTGAACAGCGCCCACCACAGGCCGGCCGAGGCCAGGCAGATCCGCACGGCGGTGCCGGAGGACAGCCCCAGCGCGTCGCAGTTCTGGAACAGCGCCAGGTTGGCGACCAGCAGCAGCCCGCCGCCCGCGTAGCCGTAGGCCCATCCCTTGGAGGAGACCTTGTCGCGCTCGTCGGGGGAGGCCAGGCCCGGCAGGTAGGCGTAGGAGAGCGCGACCGACACCGCGTACGAGATGTTGGCGACCACCAGCAGCGCGCCGCCGAGCAGGTAGCGGTCGCCGTCGAGGAGGAACATCCCCATCGTGGCGAGCGCGCCGACGTACGCGAAGCCGCACATCAGCTCCTTGTGCCGCCCGGTGCGGTCGGCGACCGTGCCGGTCAGCAGCATCACCGCGACCGAGATCAGCACGGAGAAGGAGACCGTGTAGGGGAAGAACGATCCTGCCCGGATCGACAGGCCGAGCGGGTGCACGTCGCCGGACGCGTCGGCGGCCTTCTTGGCCACCTCGGTCAGGTACGGCCCGAGGAACACCGTCAGGACGGTGGCGGAGAAGGCCGCGTTGGCCCAGTCGTTGATGTACCAGCCGACCTGCATCCGGCGTAGCGAGCGGCCGTCGTCGGCGCTCGCCGGGGGGTCCGCGACGAGGTCCTGCAGGTGGTCCGTGCTGCTCATACGGCTCCTATCGCCGTGCTGGAGCCGGTGCTGCCGTCCGTCCAGCAGCCGCGCTCGCTGAGGACGTCCCGAAGAACGTCGATGCGATCGGCCATGATGCCATCCACACCGAGGTCCAGGAGAGCCCTGATCCGTGTGGGATCGTCCACAGTCCAGACGTGAACCTGCAGGCCGAGCCGGTGCGCGGTCCGGACGAAGGCCCGGTCGACCACCCGCACGCCCTGGTGCCGCTCCGGCACCTGCGCGCACATCCCTGCGTACGGTGCCCCGCGCCCGCCCAACAGCGCCCCGGGCAGCACCAGCTCGCCCACCGAGCGCAGCCGCAGCCGCGCCACCTCGCGCGGCCCGAGCGAGGTGGCAAGCCGGGGCCCGGCGGCGGCCCGGACGGCGGCCAGGCGGCTGTCGGAGAAGCCGCCGACGCAGACCCGGTCCCAGGCGTCGGTCCGGCGGATCGCCTCGACCAGCGGCCCGACGGCCGGTGCCGCCTTGACGTCGATGTTGAACCGCGCCCCCGGGAACGCCCCGAGCAGGTCCTCCAGCAGCGGCACCGGCTCGGTCCCGCGGATCCGGGCCCGCCTGACGCTCTCCCAGGGCAGCTCCGCCACCGCCCCGCTCCGGTCGGTGACCCGGTCGAGCCGGGAGTCGTGGAAGGCCACCAGCACTCCGTCGGCGGTGGCGTGCACATCCGTTTCGAGGTACCGGTACCCGAGCGCCACGGCCGCCTCGAACGCGGCGAGCGAGTTCTCGGGATGCCCGAGTTCACCACCCCGGTGCGCGAAGGCGAGTGGCCCCGGATGGTCGAGGAAGGGGTGGGGGTGCATGTGCTGCTCCGAGCTGCGTGGACAGAAGCGGGCGCCGCCCGTTCCGCCGCCGTCCCGGACCCGCTCGCGTTACAGTATTACGCACCCTGTCAAGCAGTAACGATCAATGCCCCACCCTCCCGGGGGGCACTGGTGCGGGGCGCTCAGCGGTGGGTGATGAGCACGTCGTTCGGGCGGCCCAGCGAGCTGCCGTCGCGCAGGATCACCTCGTCGGTGAGCTTCGGCACGGTGACCGGCGAGGGCGGCAGCGGAGCCGCCGGGGGAGTGGGCCGGGGCGCAGGCGGCAGGGTGATCTGGCTGCCGAAAGCGGGCGGCTTGGGCATGACGGCGCCGGTGCCCGATAGGTCGACCAGGTCCGCGAGGCCGCCGTCGTCGTCCACCCGCGGCACGCCCAGCGGCGGCAGGCCGAGCAGCTGGATGGCGGTCTTGGGCAGGCTGACGTGGGAGCACCAGCGCGAGTCGATGCCCGGGCGGACCCGGCCGCCGAACATCAGCAGCCCATTGACGCACGCTCATCCGCCGCGGCACCGGCTCGCGGGCCGTCACTCACCGCAACGGCCCAAGCCGCTCCCCGCAGCGCCGCGCCGGCGGCCGCCGACGGCGGCCTGCCGACTCGGCGAGTGGCACTGCGGCGGATCGGCTAGGCGCCCAGCACCTGCACCCGGGTGTCCGTGGGGAAGCCGGCGATCGGGCCGGCCTGTCGGGCGAACTCGGTGATGGCGGCGAACTGGTCCCCGGCCAGCCGGAAGTCGAGGGTCTTGAAGTAGCGCTCCAGCGAGGCCGCGTCGAACGGTTCCCAGCACGCGGCCTGTTCGGCGATCCCGGGGAGGTGCTCCAGGGAGAGGTCGCGGGCGGCGAGCAGGGAGCGGTGCACCCGGTGGACCAGTTCGGGGTGGCGGGCCAGGTAGTCACGGCGGACGGCCCAGACCGCGAAGACGAACGGCAGCCCGGTCCAGTCCTTCCACATCTGCCCGAGGTCGTGGACGTGCAGGCCCAGCTGCTCGGCCTGGTACAGCGACGCCGTCAGTGCGACGTCCCCGATGACCACGGCCGCGTCCGCCTCCCGCATCATCGCTTCCAGGTCGGGCTGCCGGACCTCGTACCGCGGCGTGACCCGGTACTGCTCGGTCAGTAGCAGTCTGGCCAGGCACACCGACGTCCTGGACGTGGAGCCGAGTGCCACCCGGGCGCCGTCCAGCTGGTCCAGCGGCAGCCGGGAGACGATCGAGCAGGACATCACCGGGCCGTCGCAGCCCACCGCCAGCCCGGGCAGCACCACCAACTGGTCGGCGTTGCGCAGGAACTCGACCAGGCTGATCGGCGAGATGTCGAGGTCCCCGCGGACCAGCCCGTCGTTCAGCTCGTCCGGGGTCCTTCTGGTCAGTTCGACGTCCAGCAGGGCACTGGTCCGGGCCAGCCCCCAGTACACGGGCAGTGAGTTGAGGAACCGGATGTGTCCGACCCGGGGGCGACGGACGGCGGTGCTTGGTGTTGTCTCCACAATCGGAGAGTAGCCCGGTGCCACCCGGACGACGTCGAGGGGGCCACTCGAACGAGTGGCCCCCTCGACCGCTTCCCACCAGTGGTGCTGATGTTCGCTCAGATGAACGGGGTGTCGGGCATGCCGCCCAGCAGGAGCTGGCCCGACCAGTCGAGGATCAGGTCCTGCCCGACCACGTGCTGGCAGATCGTGGTCAGATCGCGCAGCCGCCGGTCGAGCGGGGTGCGGTGGCTGTAGATCGAGTCGCCGCCGACCAGGTCGTACAGGTCGTTCGCGATGTCGCGCGCCGTCCGGAACGCGTTGTACCTGGCCAGGGCCGCCATCGCGCGTTCCTGGGGCCTCACCGGCTCGTTCACCGCCAGCCTGGCCCAGACGTCTTCGACCGAGGAGTAGACGAGGGTGCGGGCCGCGGCGAGGTTCAGCTCGCAGCGGGCCACCGTGCGCCGGGCGCGCGGCGAGTCCCGCCAGCCGGTGCCGCTGGCCCGGTCCACCCGCTGCTCGGCGATCTCGTGGACGAAGTCCAGCGTCGCGCGCGCCGCGCCCAGCGGGACACCGGCCATCTTCCGCAGGATCGCGTCGGGGTGACGGTTGATCGGGCGGTCGGCCCGCGGCTCGTCGAAGGTGAAGGTGTGCTCCTCCGGTACGAAGACGCCCTCGGCCCGGTAGTCGCAGCTGCCGCTGCCGGCGAGGCCGGTGGTGTACCAGTTGTCGATGATCTCCACCTGGTCGCGCGGGAGCAGCACCACCCGCCACACCGGGCGGCCGCGCTCGTCCTTGACCTGCTCGCCGTCGCGGAAGACCAGACAGCCGCCCGCGATCACGTCGGCGTGGGTGCAGCCGCTGCCGAACCGCCAGGTGCCCTCCAGCCGGTAGCCGCCGTCGACGATGTGGGCCCGGGCGCCCGGACGGACCTGTCCGGCGGTGACCAGGTCCAGGCTCGGGTACAGCCGGCGGGCGGCGTCCGGCTCCAGGTATCCGGCGTAGATGCCCGAGTCCATCCCGATCATGACGCACCAGCCGACCGAGGTGTCGGCCCGGGACGCCTCCTCGATGATCGAGATCTGTTCCATCGAGGTGAGGTCGCTGCCGCCCCACTCCGCGGGCATCGCCGCCCGGAACACGCCGGCGGTGCGCAGCGACTCGACCAGGTCCTCGGGCAGCCGGCGCAGCTGCTCGATCTCCTCCGACCGCTTGGCGATGAGCGGGGAGAGCCGGCGGACCTCGCCCAGGATCTCCTCGTAACCGAGGTGGCCCTGCGTGGCGTCAGGCATCGGCCAGCTCCTTGCGCTCTTCCTCGGACCGGGCGGCGTCGACGAGCTCACCGGAGCGGATCAGACCCAGGACCGCCTGGATGTCGGCGTCCATGCGGCGGTCGGCGTCGACGAACGGGGCGACGGTGCGGACGAGGTCGTGGACGGTGCGGCTGCGGGTGGCGAGCTGCTCGGCGCCGCGGATCTCGACCGCCTGGCAGGCGGCGAGCAGGTGGATGGCGGCGACCTCCTGGACCAGGTCGACGATCGTGCGCGCGTCCCGCGCGGCGATCGGGGACATGCTGACCTTGTCCTGGTTGTGGGCCTCGGTGGAGCGCGAGAAGACGCTGACCGGGTTGGTGTTCTTCAGCGCCTCCGCGGTGATGGCGGAGCAGGCCAGCTGCATGCCCTTGAAGCCGTGGTGCAGACCGGCGGCCCACTCGTCGGCCTGCACGGGGGCGATCAGGTTGGGGGTCAGGCCGTTGTTGAACTTCTCGTCGACGAGGAGTTCGAGCTGACGGTCGAGGAGGTCGGCGACGTTGGCGACGGCCACCTTGAGCGCGTCCATGGCCTGGACGACGTGGCCGCCGTAGAAGTTGCCGCCGCTGTGGACGGTGGCGCCGGTGACGTCGAACAGGGGGTTGTCGTTGGAGGAGTTGATCTCGATCTCGATCCAGCGACGGGCCCAGTCGATGGTGTCCCGCAGGACGCCGATGACGTGGGGGGCGCAGCGGATGGAGTAGCGGTCCTGGATGGTGCGGTTCAGTCGCTGGTAGCCGCGGTCCTCCAGGGCGTCGCTGAGGCCCAGGACCTGGCTGTGCTCCAGGGCGAGGCCGGAGTCGGCGAGGATCTCGGCGATGCGGCGGGCGCTGGTGATCTGCCCGGGGTGCGGCTTCTCCTCGTGGATGAAGGCGTTGAAGTGGCTGCGGTTGCCGTGCAGGCCCTCACTGGCCAGGGCGGTGCACGCCTCGGCGAGGACGGCGAGTTCCTCGGCGCGGGCGATGGCCAGGGCGGCGTACGCGGAGGAGAAGGAGGTGCCGTTGATCAGCGCGAGGCCGTCCTTGGCCTCCGGCACGATCGGGTCGAGGCCGAGTTCGGCGAGGACCTCGGCGGCGGGGCGGACGACGCCCCGGTGCAGCAGCTCACCCTCGCCGATGAGCGGCGCGGCGACGTAGCACATGGGGACGAGGTCGCCGCTGGCGCCGACGGAGCCGCGCTCCGGAATGACCGGGAGGGCGTCGTGGCGCAGGAGGTCGAGCAGGCGGTCGACGATGGCGGGGTTGACGGCGGAGTTGCCGCGGGCCAGGCAGTTGGCCCGGATCAGCAGGGTGGCCCGGGCGACCTCGGGCGTGGCGGCGGGGCCGGTGCCGTTGAGGTGGTAGCGGATCATGTTGCGCTGCAGTTCGGCCGCCTTGTCCGGGGAGATCTGGCGGTTGGCGCTGTCCCCGAAGCCGGTGGTGACCCCGTAGATGGGCTGCTGGGTGGCGATCAGGTCGAGCTTGAGGCTGCGGGACTCCCGCAGGCGCACGGCGGCGGCCTCGGACAGCCCGACCTCCCCCTCGCCCCGGGATATCCGTACGACCTCGGCGATCGTCAGGCTCCGTCCGTCGAGCACGGCACGTTCCGTCATCGGTGATGTCTCTTTCGTGAGCGTGAGGGATTTGTGTTTCAGGGGGCGGGGGAGAGCGCGCGCCGACCGCCGCTCAGGTGACGGCGGCCTACTTGAAGGCGACGAGCATGCCCTCGGGCCCGGCCAGGTGCTCGGCCCGGACGTCCCGGAACCCGGCCTCGGCCAGCCAGGCCCGGCCGTCGGCGGCGGTGAAGTCGAAGCCGCCGGGGGTCTCGATGAGCATGTTCAGGCTCTGCAGCAGACCGAAGGTGTTCACCCTGCGCCCGTCGTCGATCAGCGCCTCCAGCAGCACGACCGCACCGCCCTCGGGAAGCGCCTCATGGGCCTTGCGGAGCAGCGTCAGCTTGGTCTCCGTGTCCCAGTCGTGGAGGATGTGCGCGAACACCAGCACGTCGGCGGTCGGCAGCGGGTCGACGAAGAAGTCCAGCGGCTCGAAGGCCAGCCGGTCCGACAGTCCGAGGTCCGCGACGTACTCCTCGAAGCCGGCCCGCACGGCGGGCAGGTCGTGGCCGGTGCCGCGCAGGTGCGGATGGCGCAGCGCCACCTGGCCCAGCAGGGCGCCCTCGGAACAGCCCAGGTCGGCCACGGTGCGGTACCGTTCCCAGGGGAACTTCCGCGCCAGTTCGCGGACGGCCTCCAGGGAGAGCGCGGACATGGCGCGCTGGAACGCCCGCAGCCGGGCCGGATCGGCGTAGATGGCCGAGAACGGGTCGCCGCCGGTGCGGGCCTCGTTCTGCGGCTGACCGGTGCGCAGGGCCTCGGTGAGGTTCCCCCAGAACTGGTAGAGACGGGTGCTGCGCATCTCCATGACGCCGCCGAGATAGCCCGGCTTCGCCCGGTCGAGCACCTGGTCGGCCACCGGGGTGTTGGTGTAGCGGCCCTCGTCGTCCCGGTCGAGCAGACCGAGCGACACCAGGGCGTCGAGGAAGTCCGCGGCGGAGCGCTCGTGGAGACCGAGCCGGGTCCGCAGCTGCTCCCCGGCCAGGGGGCCCTTCGCCAGTTCGGTGAACACGCCCAGCTCGACCGCGCTCAGCATGGTCTTGGAGGCGCGGAACGCGGAGCTCAGCTCCACCACGTCCGCCACGGAGGAGATCCGGGTGCGTCGTTCGCGCCAGGCCGTCGGGAGATAGGGGTGATCATGGCCGAGGTCGACCGACTCGGTGCTCATGCCTCTCGATTCGTCGATGATCGCTGTTGCCGGAGCGAGCTTCGTCGGAAGGCGTGAGCGGGTCCAGGGGCGTGTCAGGTTGCTGCCGTCTTCCCGTCGACCGGCTTGCAGACGGATGCCGGGTGTGCGAGTGCCGACACGAACTGTCGCCACCCTGACAGCAGTTGGTCGCCCGAGCGCAGATCGGTTGCGCTACCCCGTCAGTAGGGTGGGGTCGGCTGCTGGTTGGTGGGGGCGGTGCCGGCGGGTGGGGGCGACCAGAGGTTGGGGCCGTGGCGCAGTTGCCAGGTGGCGGTGGGGTGTTGCTCCCGTTGCCAGTACCAGTGGTCGGGTCCGGGGGAGGCGTCGGGACCGGGGAGCGGGGCGACGACGCGCAGGGCGGGCGTGGGCGGGGTGTCCGGGTCGGTGGGCGGGGAGCGCCACAGGACGTCGTGCAGGTGGTCGGGGTGGGCGTGGAGCACCGTCACCCCGTAGGTGTGGAGGGTCTCCCGGAGTCGGGTGACGTCGTGGCAGAGGACCTGGGCGGCCCCGAGGGCGAGGGGCCCGGAGACGGCTTCGGGGTGACGGACCAGCCAGTCGAGGTCGGTCGCACACCAGTAGACGTCGGCAGGTCCGCGGAGGCCGAGGCGGAGGGCGGCAGCGCGTTCCCCGGGGGCCGGGGGGAGGTGGGCGGGCCGGGGCGCCGTCGCGGCGAGGGCACGGTGCCACCACTGACGGCCGTCTCGCGGGTGGACGGGGTCGCCGGCCGTGCGGACCACCAGTACCGGCGGGGCGGTGGGTGCGGCGGTTCGGCTCGCGTCGGGCGCTCGGGTGTCGGTGGTCACCAGGAGGCGGACCCGCCGGAGGCGCCGTGCGCTGAGTTCGTCGGCCGGGTGGCGGGCCAGGGTCGTCCACGGGGCGGGGGTGGTGGCGACGGCGCCGATCCGGGTGCAGGCCAGCAGCGCGACCACCGCTTCGGGGAGCAGCGGCAGGTGCAGGGCGACCCGGTCTCCCGGGCGCACCCCGAGCCGGCACAGCACAGCACCGGCCCGGTCGACCCGGTCCGCCAGTTCCCGGTGGGTGACGGCCCGTCCGGCGCCGGTGGCATCGACGGCGTACAGCGCCACCGGGTCGTCCGGGGCGGTCGGCAGCGGCGGTCGGGCTGCGGTGCTGGTCGAGGGCATGACGGGCTCCGGTCTCTCGGAGAGGTCGTGGACGGGGCGGTCAGGTGCCGGTCGGAGCGCTCAGACCCTGCGGACGCCAGCGCGCGGCGGGCGAGGAGCAGTCGCCCGCCAGCACAGGCGCGTCCGCGCCGTGGTCGAGCAGGCAGCGGGTGCCGTCCTGCGTCCTGATCAGCAGGCAGTCGGCGGTGACGGAGCCGTCCACCGCGGCGGCGCTCGGGTCCTGCCGACGGTCCGTGAGCTGCCAACGTTGGGCGGAGGCATCGGCGGTGCCCGCGGGGCCGTCGTCCCGGACGTCCACGGTACCGGTGGGCTCCGCGGTGGCCAGCCGGGGGACGGGCGCGCCGCCGGACAGCAGCGATTGCAGGGCCAGGCCGCCGTCCGGCTCGGTCCAGACGAGCCACTCCTCGGCGTCGGCGCCCGTGGGCGCCGTGGTCCCGACGACGGCGCCGTCCGGAACGTCGGACGGCGGGGCGTTCAGCACGGCGAGGCGCCGACCGGAGTCGCAGGAGGTCAGGGTGCCCAGGCCGCCGTAGGAGGGGGTGCGCGGGCCGTCCGGTTCGAACACCGGGGCGCCGGTCGGCGCGGTGGCCGGATCACCGAGGCCGCCCGGGAGCGGGTCGCGCGGCGTCGGCGTCCCCTGGTCCGTGGCGGTCCGGCCGTCCGGCGCGGCGGCCGGACGGGCTGTGGCGCCGTGACCGTCGGCGCACCCCGCGACCAGCAGCAGGCCCGGCAGGAGGACGGCGGCTGCGGCTGCCCGCCCGGTCCGTTCCGTGGTCGCCCTGCGCAGCGTCATCCGGTGTTCTCCTAGCGGTGCTGTTCCCTGTGCCCGGTCTCTGCGGGCGCGTAGCCCCGATGTCACGGGGCCTCAGCCTCCCGGCGGGGCCGCCCCTTCCGGGTCCCGTCCGCGGTCACGCTAGATGGCTCCGGGGCGGCGCCGGATGACGGTCGGTACCGAAGGATTTGGCCGGGTGGCGGTGTTTCGGTCGGCGGACCGGCAGGTCGGAGTGATGGTGGCCGCCGGATCCGTCGTCGGCCGGGGCGCCGAAAGGTTTCGCTCCGGGTACCGAGAGTTCTGCCCGATCCGGGCCGGAGCACTCCCGACGGCCCCGATGATCGTAGGGAGTCACCCGGGAGGTCGCCTCCCCGCAAGGAACGCGAGAACAGCATGAGGAGTGCGCGTTGAGCAACGAGAGCCTGGCCAACCTGCTCAAGGAGGAGCGGCGTTTCGCCCCGCCGGCAGAGCTGGCCACAGCCGCCAACGTGACCGCGGCCGCTTACACGCAGGCCTCCGAGGACCGTCTGGGTTTCTGGGCCGAGCAGGCCCGCCGGCTGAGCTGGGCGGTCGAGCCCACCGAGACGCTCGACTGGTCCAACCCGC